>NZ_JBFTPJ010001053.1:0-1931 GCF_056398445.1 Variovorax sp. 01T439_2 | reverse complement strand
CGTCAGGACCGCGTGGCCGTGCGGCGCTTGCCGGCCGGTGCGGGGCGAAGCGACTCGAAGGCCTCGGGCAGCGACAGCACGCGGCCGCAGTTCACCGCCTGGTAGCCCGGCAGCCGGTTCACGGCGCTCTGGTAGGCCTGGCTCTGCAGGATGTCCAGCATCCGCCGCACGATGGGCGCGGCGAGCGAGCGCTCCTCGCACAGCAGGAAGTAGCGCTCCACCTGGTTGGAGATGAAGTCCAGCTTGAACTGGCGCGCCGGCGTTTCCACGCCGTAGCCCGCGTCGGCCATGCCGCTGGCCACGAAGGCCGCCACGGCCGCATGCGTGAACTCGCATTGCTCGTAGCCCTTGATGGCCTCGGGCGCGATGCCCTGCTCGCGCAGCTGCAGGTCGAACAGGTAGCGCGTGCCCGAACCCGCCTGCCGGTTGATGAAGCGGACATCGGAACGCGCCAGGTCGGCCAGCGTGTAGATCTTCTTCGGGTTGCCGGGCGCCACCATCAGGCCCTGGTGCCGCGTCGCCATGCCGATGACCTTCTGCGTATCGGCATTGAGCCAGGGCCCGTAGTGCGAGACGGCTTCGGCCTCGAACGCGCCCAGCGGCACGTGGAAGCCCGCGACGTCGCAGCTGCCGTGATGCAGCGAGGCCACGGCTTCCTCGCTGCCGCAGTAGCGCAGGTCGCCCGGCACCTGCGCCGCGGCCAGGAAGCCGTGCAGCGCCTCGATCGCGAAGCCGTGGCTCGCGTGGATGCGCAGCAGCGTGGGCGCGGTGGGAATCAGCTTCTCGATTTCCGCGCCCAGCTCGGAGGCCAGCGAATCCAGCAGCGGCGACAGCCGCGCGGTGATGCGGCGGTCGGCCCACACCAGCTTTTCGCCAAGCGGCGTGAGGCTGGAACCCTTGCCGCGCCGCATGGCCACCAGCGGCTGGCCGAACATGGCTTCGCCCTGTCGGATCAGCTCCCAGGCATGGCGGTAGGACACGCCGGACGCGGTACAGGCGCTCGACAGGCTGCCGTGCTCCAGCACCTGCACCAGCAGCTCGATCACCCGCGGCGCCAGGGCCGCGCCGTCGGTCTGGCGGATGGTCCATTGCGGCCTGATGTGCACTTCATGCATGAGTTTCGGCTTTCCAAAGCATATTTATTGGGCTGAACGCTTCATATTGTGGCATTCGACACCTCTCCATAGACTCGCGCCACCACGAGTACTGCAGCTCCAACTTTAGGAGATTCAAGGCATATGAACAATCTGGGCATCGCGGCATCCATCGCCGCCGCGCACAAGGACACGCCGGGCGGGCTGCTTCCTGCGCTCCACGGCATCCAGGACGCGCTGGGGCATGTTCCGCCCGACGCGGTCCCGCTCATCGCCGAGCAGTTCAACCTGTCGCGCGCCGAGGTGCATGGCGTGGTCAGCTACTACCACCACTTCCGCTCGGCCCCGGCGGGCCGGCTGCTGGTGCAGGTCTGCCGCGCCGAGGCCTGCAAGGCGATGGGCGCGGACGCGCTGCTCGCGCATGCCGAGCAACGCCTGGGCTGCGGCGTGCACGGCACCTCGGCCGACGGCCAGTGCTCGCTGGAGCCGGTGTTCTGCCTCGGCCTGTGCGCCTCGTCGCCCGCCATCGCGGTGAACGGCGAGGTGCATGCGCGCATCACGCCGGCGCTGTTCGACGACATCGCCCGGGAAGCACGGAGCGCCTCATGACCACCACCATCATCTATGTCCCGCGCGACTCCGCGGCGCTGGCTGTCGGCGCCGACCGGGTGGCGCGGCAGATCGAAGCACAGGCCCGTGCGCGCAACGCCGACGTGCGCATCGTGCGCAACGGCTCGCGCGGCCTGTTCTGGCTGGAGCCGCTGGTCGAGGTGGCCACGCCGCAGGGCCGCGTGGCCTACGGCCCCGTCACGGGCGCCGACGTTGCAGGCCTGTTCG
>NZ_JBFTPJ010001052.1:0-1932 GCF_056398445.1 Variovorax sp. 01T439_2 | reverse complement strand
CGTTAAGATTCCCAGCTCTCTCTCGGAACCTTTCCCTTGCGATTTCCTGCCCGACCGAATGGCCGCTTTTCGGCCTTCCTGTTCTCATGCCTCGCGGTCTGGCTGGCGCAAGCCGCCGCCGCCGCACCGCCCGAAGCCCCGCCGATCTTCGTGCTCAATTCGCTGGACGCCAGCGTCAGCGTGATCAGTCCAGTCGACTGGACTGAAAAGCAGCGCATCGCCACCGGCAAGGAGCCGCACCACCTCTACATGACGCCCGACGAAAAGTCGGTCATCGTGGCCAATTCGGCGGGCGATTCGCTCACTTTCCTGAACCCCAGGACGGCCGAAGTGCAGCGCGTGGTCTACGGCATCATCGATCCCTACCAGCTGCAGTTCTCGCGCGACATGAAGTGGTTCGTCACCGCGGGCAACCGCCTGAACCACGTCGACATCTACCGCTGGGACGGCAAGGACCTGAAGCTGGCCAAGCGCATCGCGTCGGGCAAGACGCCCAGCCACATCTGGATCGACAACACCAGCACCATCGCCTACGTGACCATGCAGGACAGCGACGAGCTGATCGCCATCGACCTGCCCACGCAGACCATCCGCTGGCGCGTGGCCACCGGCGCCATGCCGGCCGACATCTTCGGCGTCCACAACGACAAGACCCTGCTCGTGGGCCTGACCGGCAGCGACGGCGTGCAGGTGTTCGACGTGGCCGGTGCCGAGCCCAAGCTGGTCGGCAAGATCCCGACCGGCAAGGGCGCCCATGCCTTCCGCTCGGCTGGCGACGGCAAGAGCGTGTTCGTGAGCAACCGGGTGGCCAACACCATCAGCCGGATCGACCTTGCGACGCTGAAGGTCGGCGCCGTCTACCCGGTGCCGGGCGGGCCCGACTGCATGGACGTGTCAGCCGACGGCAAGACGCTGTATGTCACCTCGCGCTGGGCCAAGAAGCTCAGCGTGGTGGACCTGGTGAACAACAAGCTCGTGCGCCAGGTGAACGTCGGCCGCTCGCCGCACGGCGTCTGGACGCTGGACCATGGCAAGCGCATCTAGCCGCAGCAGCCGTGCCGCAGCCCTGCTGGCGATCGCCCTGGCGGCGGTGCCCGCTGCCTGGGCCCAGCAGGGCGCGTCCTGCGAGAAGCCGGTCTACCTGACCCTGGACACCGGTCACATGGGCGTGGCCCCGCTGGTGGCCGATGTGCTCAAGCGGCAGAACGTCCGCGTCACCTTCTTTGCTGCCGCCGAGCCCACGCTGACCGGCGGCGACAGCCTCGACAGCCAGTGGGCGCCGTGGTGGAAGGCGAGGGCGGCCGAGGGCAACGAATTCGCCTCCCACACCTACGACCACGCGTACTGGCGCGGCGACCTCAAGGGCGTGGCGCCGAGCTTCCGCATCAAGCCTTCGGCGGGCGCATTGGCGGGGCGCGAGTTCACCTGGAGCGCGGCCGAATACTGCGCCAACATCAGCAAGGCCTCCGAGCGGCTGGCCCTCATCACCGGCAAGAAGCCGCTGCCGCTGTTCCGCGCACCGGGCGGCAAGACCTCGCCCCGGCTGCTGGCGGCGGCCAAGGCCTGCGGCTTCGAGCACGTGGGCTGGTCGCCGGCCGGCTTCCTCGGGGACGAGTTGCCGAGCGAGAAGTTCAGCAACGAAAAGCTCCTTTCGCAGGCGCTGGAGAGCATCCGCCCCGGCGACGTCCTGCTCGCGCACCTGGGCATCTGGTCGCGCAAGGATCCGTGGGCGCCGGCCAACCTCGAACCGCTGATCGCCGGCCTCAAGGCCAAGGGCTTCTGCTTCGAGAYGCTGCGCCAGCATCCGCAGTACCGCGCCTGGATCGCGTCCCACCCCTGAGGCTGCTGCCGTGATCGATCGGTTGACGGACGCTTTTTCCGCGCTGCAGGGCTGGTTCTTCGAGACACTGGTCCAGCCGCTGGTGTTTGCCG
>NZ_JBFTPJ010001051.1:0-1940 GCF_056398445.1 Variovorax sp. 01T439_2 | reverse complement strand
CTCCGGGGCACGCGGCGGCCGCGGGCCTTCCCCGGGACACAAAAAAAAGCCCCGCATCGCGGGGCTTTTTACTGGCCGGAACGAACCCGGATCAGAGCTTGAGCGTGGACATGAACGAGTCGAAGCGCGATTCCGCAAAACGGAACCAGAGCACCTGGTCGCGCTGGAAGCTGCGGAAGTCGGCGTAGATCTTCTTCCACTCGGGGCTCTTGGCGTCGTTCTCGGCATAGACCTCGAGCGAAGCCTTGTAGGCGGCGTCCATCATGGCTTGCGAGAACGGCAGCACCTTGGTCTTGGCGGCCACGAGCTGCTTGAGCGCGATCGGGTTGAGCGCGTCGTACTTGGCCAGCATGTCCGACGAGGCCACGGCCGCGGCGGCTTCCACGATGGCCTTGTTCTCGGCCGAGAGGCCGTCCATGGCCTTCTGGTTGATGAAGAAGTCCACTTCCGGACCGCCTTCCCACCAGCCGGGGTAGTAGTAGAACGGCGCCACCTTGTTGAAGCCGAGCTTCTGGTCGTCGTACGGTCCCACCCATTCGGCGGCATCGATGGTGCCCTTTTCGAGTGCCTGGTAGATCTCGCCGCCCGGCAGGCTTTGCGGCACCGCGCCCATCTTCTGCATGACCTCGCCGATCAGGCCGCCGCCCAGGCGCATCTTCATGCCCTTGAAGTCCGCCACGGACTTGATTTCCTTGCGGAACCAGCCGCCCATCTGGCAGCCCGTGTTGCCGCCGGCGAAGCTCACCATGCTGTATTTGGCGTAGAACTCGTTCATGAGCTTGCGGCCGTTGCCGTGCATCATCCACGCGGTCATCTGGCGCGAGTTCAGGCCGAACGGAATGGCCGAACCCAGCGCGAACGCGGGGTTCTTGCCGTAGAAGTAGTAGGGCACGGTGTGGCACATCTCGACCGAACCGTTCTGCACGCCGTCCACCACGCCGAAGGGAGGCATCAGCTCGCCGCCGGCATGGACCGAGATTTCGAACTTGCCGCCCGACATGGCCTTGACTGCCTTGGCGAAGACTTCCGCGCCGCCGTAGATGGTGTCGAGCGACTTGGGAAAGCTCGACGCCAGGCGCCAGCGGACGGCCGCCTGCGCATGAACTGCGGGCGCAATGCCGGCGGCCAGAACGCCCGCAATGCCGGCGTTTTTAATGAGGGAACGACGATCCATTGAATTCACTCCGAGTGCATTGGAAAAAACGAAACGCGGCTTGTGGCCGCGTCGAGGACTTTTGTAAGTCCCGGATATTGTAAAAACGCACTTACACCCGCCCGGCGGGGGTTTACCCTGCGGCGGCCGCGCCGAAGCGCTGCGCAATCGAAGCGGCAATGCCGGGCGCATCGAGACCGATCGATGCGAGCAATTTGCCAGGGTCGCCATGCTCGATGAAGCGGTCGGGCAGGCCCAGCTGCAGCACCGGCCTTTGCACATGGGCCGCCTGCAGCGCCTCGAGCACCGCGCTGCCCGCTCCGCCCATGACGGCGCCTTCTTCGAGCGTGACGATGGCGTCATGCGTGCCCGCCACCTTCAGCAGCAGCTCGACGTCGAGCGGCTTGGCCCAGCGCATGTTGACCACCGTGGCATCGAGCGATTCGGCCGCCGTGAGCGCCGGGTACAGCAAAGTGCCGAAGGCCAGGATGGCGATGCGCTTGCCCTCGCGGCGCACTTCGCCCTTGCCGAACGGCAGCGCGTCGAGTGCGAGGTGCGGCACCACACCCGCACCGGCCCCGCGCGGATAACGCACGGCCACCGGATGGTTCTGCTCGTAGGCGCTCGACAGCAGTTGCCGGCACTCGCGCTCGTCGGCCGGGCAGGCAATGCTCATGTTGGGAATGCAGCGCAGGAACGGGATGTCGTAGGCGCCCGCGTGCGTGGCGCCGTCGGCACCCACGAGGCCGGCGCGGTCGAGTGCGAACACCACCGGCAGGTTCTGGAT
>NZ_JBFTPJ010001050.1:0-3332 GCF_056398445.1 Variovorax sp. 01T439_2 | reverse complement strand
GAGAAGATAAGTGCTGATCGCAGCACGGTTCCTAAGGTTTTGACCCTATCGTCTAGAGGCCTAGGACAYCACCCTTTCACGGTGRSTACMGGGGTTCGAATCCCCGTAGGGTCGCCAGTTTCGCGCAAGTGAAGCAGGCACAAGTCGTCAGCACTTGGCTCCGCAAGGAGTGAACGTTGTCTACCAGGAGTGGTAGTTCAGYTGGTTAGAATRCYGGCCTGTCACGCCGGRGGTCGCGGGTTCGAGYCCCGTCCRCTCCGCCAGTCAAAGAACGGGTTGCATCAGAAACGGTGCAACCCGTTTTTCTTTGGGCTGTACGCACGCGCGCTATGCGTACGAGCGCGCGATGCCGCCGGGAGCCGGATCCCGGCTTCCGCCCAGTCTCGCCTGCAGGATGGCCAGCAGCGCCAGCACCGGCAGGGCCAGCTCCAGGATTTCCTCGAAGCTGTGCATCAGGTAGCTGCGAAAGGCCGCGGAAGAAGAACCCACGGCGAGCAGGTCCGGCTGCAGTCCTGCGAGCGAAGCGGGCAACTGGTCGAGGATGACCGCGGCCCCGATCACCGCAACGAAGGTCAGCGAGGTGGCGGCTTCTGGGCGCCATTGGCGCCAGGAGCGCATCGCGCGGCTGGCCGACCATGCGCGCCTGGCCAGCCATCCGGCTGCGGTGGCAATGAGCGCGAGGATGGCCGCACCGGCAAGCACCCGCGGAAGGGGCGCTTCGAGCAGGCCGGCGGCGCCGAAATGCGCCAGGTGCCAATCGGCCTCGCGCGCTGCAAAGGCAAGAAGCAGGACGCCGATGGCCGTGCGGTCCAGGCGCGAGAGAGAGGCCATGCGAACCATCGGCAGGCAAAGCACCGCGGCCAGGTACAAGAGCACCGTGCCTTTCTCGACCGGCCCGTCTTCCTCCAGCATGCCCGGCCCGACCATGCCGGGTGTATTCGATCCGACCCACGCGGCAACCAGCACGAACACCATCACCAGGCATGGCCCGGCCCTGCCGTCGGCCAGGGCGCGCAACGGCCGCGCCAGGGCTGCTGCAGCCTGGGGCGCGAGCCTCGGCGCAATCGCCTGCATCGCAAACAGCGCCGCGGCAATGGCCGCACCCAGCAGCGCGCCCGCCGCGACATCGAACGGAAAATGAATGCCGACATGGATGCGAGCCCAGCCCGTGGCCAAGGCGGCGGCAAGAATGACGAGCCCGACGTCGCGCATGGAGCGCCGCAGCAGCAGCATGAAGGCTATGGTGAACATCACCGAGGCGTGCGTGCTGGGCAGCCCCGCGCGCAGGCCGTGGGGAACGTGCGCAGGGCTCAGCCCCATCATGAAGGGACGCGGCACGCCCACGGAGGCAGCGATCTCCTGCGAGACCAGCGAAGCTGCTCCTCCGCTGCTGCACATGCCCACGACGAACCCACCGCGATGGCCGACGCCAGTTGGAGCACCGCGGGCGAGGGAGAAAAGCCCGCCGCAAGTGCATCGAAGAGCGCGAGATTCAGCGGATGCATTCTTTTTGATTCACTTTCCTTGCGGGTTCGGGCCGTCCACGCGAACGGCGTGGCTGCATCGTAAAACGAGCTTCGCCGCGCGGGTGTGACACGACGCTTCTTCTTCGGTCTCGATCGATCAATCGACGCGCTCGACGCCGCACCAGCGCGCCATGAACACCGCCAGCACGGCGCTCACCTGCACCAGGCTGTCGATGGAAACCCACTCGTCGATGCCGTGGATGCTGGAGCCCGTGGGGCCGTAGCAGACCGCGGGCGTCTGCCCATAGATGTTGAAGAACTTCGCGTCCGTCGTGCCCGTGAAGGCCGTGGGTTCGAGCGGCTGCCCGACGATGTCCTGGTGGCACTTCGAGAGCTCGGAGACGATCGGCGAATCCAGGCCGAGGTCGAAGCCGTCGGCCTGGAAGCCTTCGTAGATCAGCCGGTAGCGCAGGCTCTCGCGGGCCGGATGCGCAGCGTAGGCGGCGGCCAGCACGGCCTCGACCTCGGCCTTGGCGCGGGCCACGTTCATGTCGGGATAGAAGCCGATGCGAATGTCGCTGAGGCAGGCCGAGGGCACCGACGAAGCCCACTCGCCGCCCTGGATCTTTCCGAGGTTGAAGTTGATCGGATGCGCATGGTGCGCGTAGCTGCGATAGCGGTTGGCGGGCTCGTTCCAGCGCTGCTCGAGCTTCTTGAGTTCAGAGAAAAGATACAGCGAGAAGTCGATCGCGCCGACGCCGGTCTGGGCCACCGAAGCATGCACCGGCTTGCCCAGCACCTCGAGCGCGAACCACAGCACGCCCATCTGGCAGGTCATCACGCCGCCGAGCGGCTCGGGGATGATGGCCGCGTCGGCGCGATAGCCCTCGACCAGGCAGGCCAGTGCGCCGTTGCCCGTGCACTCCTCTTCCACCACCGACTGAAAAAACACCGGCGATGCCGGTTCGAGCCCGAGCGACTGCAGCGCCGCATACGCCATCGTGTAGGCCGCAATGCCGGCCTTCATGTCGGCCGCGCCGCGGCCGTAGAGCCGGTCTCCCTCGATCACGGGTTGGAAGGGCGGGTGCTTCCAGAGCAGCCCGGCGCCGGTCGGCACCACGTCGATGTGGCCATTGAAGATCAGCGATCGGCCCTTCTGCGGCCCGCGGGGCTGGTGAATGCCCACGACGTTGGTGCGCCCTTCGTACGGCACGATGGAGGGCGAGTAGCCCGGATGCTGGCGGATCTTCTGCTCGTCGATCTCGAACTGGTGCACGCGCAGGCCCAGCTTCGTGAAGGTCTCGGCCATGAAGGCTTGCGCGCCTTGCTCGTGTCCCAGCAGCGAAGGATGCGCAACGAGCTGCTCGAGCATTCGAACGGCCGGCGCGCGCAGCGCGTGGGCGGCCTCCACGATGGCGGCTTCGGTGATCCGGTCTTCAGTGGGCTGGGGCATGGGGTCGGGGCCGCCTGCGTTGGCGGCGCTGGAAGAAGGAGCTTCATTCTTCCACGCCGCGCAGGCGCCGCCGCAGCCGCGGGTGGCCGGGCTGCAGGTGCCATGCCGACAAGGTAGTTTCCCCACGCCGGGCCCTCGTTCGCCAATGGCTCGACTTCGCGTAGGCCGTTTTCCCAAGTCGGCTCCAGCGGTATTTTGCCGTCTTAGCATGGCTGTTCGAACAGGCTGCCGAGGGCCGCGAAAGAAGAAAGCGCCTCGGCCTTTCCATCGTTCCAGCCAGTAAAGGAGAGCGTCATGCGATCCATCCAGTTCAGAAACCTTGCGCTCGCGTGTGCCGTTGCAGTGGGCGGCGCCGCGGTGGTGGGCTGCACCACCACGCGGCCCCAGGACCATGCCAGCACCGCTTCATCGCG
>NZ_JBFTPJ010001049.1:0-1947 GCF_056398445.1 Variovorax sp. 01T439_2 | reverse complement strand
CTATTACACGCTGCCGTTGGTCACGCCCATCCTGCTGTCGCTGTGGGGCATGAGCAAGACCGAGGTGGGGCTGATCGGCACCGCCACGCTGGTGGCCTCGGCCATCGGCGGCTGGGTGGCCGGCATCCTGGCCGACATGTACGGGCGGGTGCGCATCCTGCAGCTCACGATCCTGGTCTTTGCCATCTTCACCTTTGCCTGCGGCCTTTCGCGCACGCCGGAAGAGCTGCTGATCGCACGCACGCTGCAGGGCCTGGGCTTCGGCGGCGAATGGGCGGTGGGCTCGGTGCTCATTGCCGAGATGATCCGGCCCGCCTACCGGGGCAAGGCGGTGGGCCTGGTGCAGAGCAGCTGGGCCATCGGTTGGGGCGCGGCGGTGCTGGTGTCGATGGCGCTGTTCTCCTTCCTGCCGCCGGAGTATTCGTGGCGCGCGATGTTCCTGCTGGGGCTGCTGCCGGCGATCCTGATCGTGTTCATCCGCCGCTCGATCCGCGACCCGGAGATCTACGTGCAGAGCCGTGCCGCCGTGGCGCGCGGCGAGCGCAGCGGCAATTTCCTCGCGATCTTCAAGCCCGGCATGCTGGGCACCACGGTGCTCGCGAGCCTGCTGTTCACCGGCATGCAGGGCGGCTACTACGCGATCGGCGTCTGGCTGCCCACCTTCCTGAAGAACGAACGCCATCTCACGGTGCTGGGCTCGGGCGGCTACCAGTTCATGTTCATCATCGGCGCCTTCATCGGCTACCTGTGCGGCGCCTACCTGTCGGACCGGCTCGGACGGCGCCGCGCCTTCATCCTGTTTGCAGTGGGGGCCGGCTCGCTGGTCTATGCCTACACGCTGCTGCCCATCACCGACGGCCTGATGCTGCTGCTGGGCTTTCCGCTCGGCTTCTTCATGTCGGGCATCTTCAGCGGCGCGGGCGCCTTCCTGGCCGAGCTTTTTCCCAATGAGCTGCGCGGCTCCGGGCAGGGCTTTTGCTACAACTTCGGGCGCGGCATCGGCGCCACCTTTCCGGCGCTGGTCGGCGTGCTGAGCGACCGCATGCACCTTTCGCTGGGCACCGCCATCGGCGCGTGCGCCGCGGTGGCCTACGCCATGGTGGTGATCGTGGCGCTCTGCCTGCCCGAGACGCGCGGGCGCGACCTGCGGCAGAACTGATCCGGACCTCTTTCTCCTTTTTCGCGAAGACTTCATGACCACGCATTCCCTTCTCCCGTCCCGCTGGCAGTTCTGGATCGACCGCGGCGGCACCTTCACCGACCTGGTCGGCCGCGATCCCGAGGGCGGCCTGCACACGCTCAAGCTGCTGTCGGAAAATCCCGAGCAGTACAAGGACGCCGCCGTCGAAGGCATCCGCCGCCTGCTGAAGCTCGCGCCCGGCGAGGCCGTGACCCCCGAGCGCGTCGAGTGCGTGAAGATGGGCACCACGGTGGCCACCAACGCGCTGCTGGAGCGCAAGGGCGAGCCGACGGTGCTGGTCGCCACGGCCGGCTTTCGCGATGCGCTGCGCATTGYCACGCAGGCGCGGCCACGGCTCTTCGACCGCCGCATCGTGCTGCCCGAGCTGCTCTACCAGCGCGTGATCGAGGCCGGCGAGCGCATGGATGCGCAGGGCGGCGTCGTGCAGCCGCTGGATGAGCCCGCGCTGCGCGCCGCGCTGCAGGAAGCCTTCGATGCCGGCCTGCGCGCCTGCGCCATCGTCTTCATGCACGGCTGGCGCTACGCCGCGCACGAACTCGCGGCCGAGCGCATCGCGCGCGCCATCGGCTTCACGCAGGTGTCGGTGTCGCACAAGACCAGCCCGCTCATGAAGCTGGTGCCGCGCGGCGACACCACGGTGGTCGACGCCTACCTGAGCCCGATACTGCGGCGCTACGTGGAACAGGTGTCGCGTCAGATGCCGGGCGTGCCGCTGTTCTTCATGCAGAGCTCGGGCGGGCTCACGC
>NZ_JBFTPJ010001048.1:0-1948 GCF_056398445.1 Variovorax sp. 01T439_2 | reverse complement strand
GGGCAGGCCGGCGCGCTTGGCCATTTCGGTCAAAAGGCCGATGTTGCCGTTGGAGAGCGTGCAGATGGTGAATTTCTTCTTGAGGCGCGTGAGCCCCTCCACCGCATCGGGCCACGCCGGCAGGCGGTGCCAGGCGCGGCTCAGGTCGCGCTTGGCGGCGCCGTCGAGCCGGTCGGCCAGGCTGAAGTCGTGCAGCACCTGTTCGAGCATGCTCAGGTGCAGCTCGTCGAGCAGCGTGAAGCCGCCCTCGCCCGCCGCGATGCGCTCCATCACGGATTTCATGGCGGGCTGGTAGCCCGCGCGCCAGGCCAGCGCAAAGGCAGCGCCGTCGACACCGGGCAACACGCGCTCGGCCTCGGCCGCGATGCCGCTGTGCCAGTCGACCACGGTGCCGAAAACGTCGAAGGCAATGACCTTCAGGTCACTGGCGTCGAAATCCGCACGCATGACCGGCTCAGCGCGAGAGCTGGCTCGCGGCGCGCGCGAGCTGCTCGATGCGCGCCCAGTCGCCGTTGCGGATGGCGTCGGCCGGCACGATCCACGAGCCGCCCACGCAGGCCACGTTCGAGAGCGCCAGGAACTCGGCTGCGTTGTCGGCATGGATGCCGCCGGTCGGGCAGAAGCTCACGTCGCCGAACGGGCCCTGCCACGCCTTCAGCATGGGAATGCCGCCCGCCTGCAGCGCGGGAAAGAACTTGAGCTCGGTGTAGCCGTCTTCCTGCGCCGTCATGATCTCGCTGCCGGTGGCCACGCCGGGCAGAAGCGGCAGGCCGAGGTCGTGGCAGGCCTTGCCCACTGCACGCGTATAGCCCGGGCTCACGCCGAACTTCGCGCCGGCCAGCGCCGAGGCCTGCGCATCGGCCGCGCTGCGGATGGTGCCCGCGCCGGCCACGGCCTCGGGCACGTCCCTGGCAATGGCCTCGATGCATTCGAGCGCCTGCGGCGTGCGCAGCGTGACCTCGAGCATGCGGATGCCGCCGGCCACCAGCGCGCGCGCCAGTGGAATGGCATGTTTCACGTCGTGCAGCACGATCACCGGAATGACCGGTGCATCGCGCATGACCTCGAGTGCGGTGAGTTTGTCTGTCATTTCATTGCTCCAATGTTCACAGCCACGAGCATGCGCCTTCTTCCGCCGTCAGCGCATTGCGCCGCATGCCAGCGAACAGCTCGCGGCCCAGGCCGTGGCTGTCTGCGATGCGCTGGGCCTCGGGCAGCTTGGCGATCTCGCGTTCGGCCCATTCGTCGTCGGGCACCAGCACCGCCAGTGTGCCCGCGACGGCGTCCAGGCGCACGACGTCGCCGTCGCGCACCTTGGCGAGCGGGCCGCCCGCGGCGGCTTCCGGAGAAACGTGGATGGCCGCGGGCACCTTGCCCGAGGCGCCGCTCATGCGGCCGTCGGTGACCAGCGCCACGCGAAAGCCCTTGCCCTGCAGCACCGACAGCGGCGGCGTGAGCTTGTGCAGCTCGGGCATGCCGTTGGCCTGCGGCCCCTGCCAGCGCACCACGCAGACCACGTCGCGCTCCAGCTCGCCGGCGGTGAAGGCCTGGTGCAGCGCAGCCTGCGAATCGAAGACGCGCGCCGGCGCCTCGATCACGTGGCGGTCGTCGGGCACCGAGGACACCTTGATCACGCTGCGCCCCAGGTTGCCGTTGAGCAGCTTCAGCCCGCCGGTCGCGCTGAAGGGGTTCTCCACGGGCCGCGCGACGGCTTCGTCCTTGGAAGGCGCGGCGGAGGTCCAGGCCAGGCGCTTGTCCTGCGCAAGGGAGGGAATGTTCGCGAATTCGCGGATGCCGCCGGCACGCACCGTGAGCACGTCGGCGTGCATCAGGCCGGCGTCGAGCAGCTCGCCGATCACGAAGCCCGGGCCGCCCGCGGCCTGGAACGCGTTCACGTCGGCGCTGCCGTTGGGATAGACGCGCGTCAGCAGCGGGATCACGTCGGAGA
>NZ_JBFTPJ010001047.1:0-1948 GCF_056398445.1 Variovorax sp. 01T439_2 | reverse complement strand
GACCAGCATGAGCGCGATGCAGATGAAGAAAACGGCCACCGGGGTGGTCCAGACCATCCAATCGAACATGTTTCCGCCCTCCTCCTAGACCCGACCCATCGCAAAGCCTTTTGCGATGTAGTGACGCACGAACCAGATCACGATCGCACCCGGCACGATGGTGAGCACGCCCGCGGCGGCCAGCGTGGCCCAGTCCATGCCGGAGGCGCTCACGGTGCGGGTCATGGTCGCGACGATGGGCTTGGCGTTCACGCTGGTGAGCGTGCGCGCAAGCAGCAGCTCGACCCAGCTGAACATGAAGCAGAAGAACGCCGCCACGCCCACGCCGGCCTTGATGAGCGGCAGGAAGATCTTCACGAAGAAGCGCGGGAACGAGTAGCCGTCGATGTAGGCCGTCTCGTCGATCTCGCGCGGAATRCCGCTCATGAAGCCTTCGAGAATCCACACCGCCAGCGGCACGTTGAACAGCAGGTGCGCGAGCGCCACGCCCAGGTGGGTGTCCATCAGGCCGACGGTGCTGTAGAGCTGGAAGAACGGCAGCAGGAACACCGCGGGCGGGGTCATGCGGTTGGTCAGCAGCCAGAAGAAGACGTGCTTGTCGCCGAGGAACGAATAGCGCGAGAACGCGTACGCCGCCGGCAGCGCCACGGTGAGCGAGATCACGGTGTTGATGGCCACGTAGATCAGGCTGTTGATGTAGCCCGAGTACCACGACTCGTCGGTGAAGATGCGCGCGTAGTTGGCCCAGGTGAGCTCGTGCGGAAAGAACGAGAAGCTGGAGACGATTTCCTCGTTCGTCTTGAAGCTCATGTTGACCATCCAGTAGATGGGCAGCAGCGCGAACAGGATGTACAGCACCAGGAAGATGCTGCGTTTGCGGAATCTCTTATCGTTCATGTCGGTTGCTCCATTTGTTTTTGTTCTTGTTGCTGTTGTTCTTGGCGCTGCCGTTCAGGGCTGGTGTATCGCTGATCAACGACCACTCCGCATCACGCTCCCGCCGATGGGGTGCCTTGCGCAGCGAAATCAAGGAGGAGGCCGCAGGCCGGGGGACATTCGCTTCGCCGCGTACCCCGTCGGCGGGTGCGCGCCCTGAATAGGAGGACCAGGAACAAGTCATTTCTCGACCTCCACTTCCTGCGTCCCCACCCGCTGCATCCAGTTGTAGAGCACGAAGCAGAACAACAGGATGATCAGGAAATAGATCAGCGAGAAGGCAGCCGCCGGCCCCAGGTCGAACTGCCCCACGGCTTTCTGCGTGAGGTACTGGCTCAGGAAGGTGGTGGCGTTGCCCGGCCCGCCGCCCGTCAGGACGAAGGGCTCGGTGTAGATCATGAAGCTGTCCATGAAGCGCAGCAGCACCGCGATCATCAGCACGCCGCGCATCTTCGGCAGCTGGATGTAGCGGAACACCGCGAACTTGCTCGCGCCGTCGATGCGCGCGGCCTGGTAGTAGGCGTCGGGAATCGAGCGCAGGCCGGCAAAGCACAGCAGCGCCACCAGCGGCGTCCAGTGCCACACGTCCATCACCAGCACCGTGAGCCACGCGTCCGCCGCGCTGCCTGTGTAGTTGTAGTCGATGCCCAGCTTCTGCAGCGCATGGCCCAGCAGGCCGATGTCGGCGCGGCCGTAGATCTGCCAGATRGTGCCGACCACGTTCCAGGGGATCAGCAGCGACAGCGCCACCACCACCAGCACCGCCGAAGACTTCCAGCCCTTGGCCGGCATCGACAGCGCCAGGCAGATGCCCAGCGGAATCTCCACCAGCAGCACCGACAGCGAAAAGCCCAGCTGGCGCCACAGCGCCTGGTGCAGCTCGTCGTCGCGCATCACCGAGGCGAACCACTCGGTGCCGACGAACACGCGCCGGTCGGGCGAGATGATGTCCTGCACCGAATAGTTGACCACCGTCATCAGCGGCACGATGGCCGAGAAGGCCACGCAGATC
>NZ_JBFTPJ010001046.1:0-1949 GCF_056398445.1 Variovorax sp. 01T439_2 | reverse complement strand
TATCTGGAGACCACGCCGGCCGATGCGCTCGTCATCCTGGGCGACCTGTTCGAGGTGTGGGTGGGCGACGACGCCGCCGCCCTGCCCGGCTTCGAGGCCGAATGCGCCGAGCTGCTGCGCCGCACGGCCGAGCGGCTGCCGGTGTACTTCATGCACGGCAACCGCGACTTCCTCGTGGGCCCGGCRCTCGCTGCCCAGTGCGGCTTCACGCTGCTGGACGACCCCACGGTGCTGGTGCTGCATGGCGAACGCTGGCTGCTGAGCCATGGCGACATCCTTTGCCTGGACGACACCGACTACCTCCAGTTCCGCGCCCAGGTGCGCACGCCCGAATGGCAGGCCGCCTTCCTGGCCAGGCCGCTGGCCGAGCGCCGCGCGCTCGCGCGCTCCATGCGCGCGCAAAGCGAAGACCGCAAGCGCAACCCCTCGGCCGTCTGGGCCGACGTGGACGGCGGCGCCGCGCGCCAGTGGCTGCAGCAGGCGCGCGCGCACACGCTGGTGCACGGCCACACGCACCGCCCGGCCGATCACGACCTGGGCGACGGCCTCAGCCGCATCGTCCTCAGCGACTGGGATGCCGCAGCCCATCCGCCGCGCGCGCAGCTGCTGTGCCTGTCCCCCGCCGGCGCACAGCGCGTCGACCTGCGCTAGCGCGGGTATGTTCAAGTGGCTGCGCCGGCTGCGCGCCCTGCCCTCCATCCCTGAAGACGCCTGGCAGGCCACGCTGGCGCGCTATGCCTTTCTTGGCGCATTGCCCGGGGCCGCCCAGCAGCGGCTGCGCACCCTGGCGGCCGAATTTCTGCGCGACAAGGAGTTCCACGGCACCCAGGGCTTCATCATCACCGACGAGGTCGCGCTGGCCATCGCCGCGCAGGCGGTGCTGCCGATCCTCAACCTGAAGGGCGGGCTGGACTGGTACGACGATTTCGTCGGTATCGTGGTACATCCGTCGGAGGTCGTCGCGCGGCGCA
The DNA here is from genome assembly GCF_056398445.1 of Variovorax sp. 01T439_2. Taxonomy (NCBI): domain Bacteria; kingdom Pseudomonadati; phylum Pseudomonadota; class Betaproteobacteria; order Burkholderiales; family Comamonadaceae; genus Variovorax; species Variovorax sp. 01T439_2. The sequence continues at coordinate 978 of NZ_JBFTPJ010001046.1, read as the reverse complement.
AGATCGTCGACGAGGCGCAGGTGGTGCACGAATACGACGAAGTGGTAGCCGGCGAGGCCATGGACCGCGGGCCGGTGATGCTGAGCTGGCAGGACGTGCTCGCGAGCGGCATCACGACGGGCGGCGGCTACAACGTCGTGATCCACGAATTCGCCCACAAGATCGACATGCGCGCAGGCGACGCCGACGGCTGCCCGCCGCTGCCGCCCGGCTTTGCGGGCAAGCGAAGCGCACGCGAGGCCGGCGCCGCCTGGCTCGCGGTGCTGCAGCCGGCGTACGAGGACTTCCGCGAGAAAACCATCCTGGCCGAGCGCTTCGGCGCGGAGCCGCCGTGGCTCGACGACTACGGGGCGGTGTCGATCAGCGAATTCTTCGCGGTGGCCTGCGAGGCCTACTTCGTGAACCGCACGGCCTTTGCGCGGGATTTCCCGTCGGTGCTCGCGCTCTTCGACGAATTCTTCGGACGCGGCCAGGCCTGATCGCCGCGCGGCCGGGCAAAAGAAAAGCGCCCGTGGGCGCTTTTCTTCTTTGGCAGGACGACGATCCCGCCTACTTGCGCAGCAGCGCCTTCAGCGCATTCTGCAAACGGCGCGCGCTCGCAGGGTCATGGGCCGCCGCCAGCACCTTGCCGGCGTCCTGGCCCCAGGTCTGGGCCGGTGCCGGATCGCCGCGCTTGGTCAGCAGCTTGAGCTGCAATGCACGGCGCGCGTCGAGCTGCTCGGCCGGCGTCGGCACTTCGGCGGCCATTTCGAGGCGCAGCAGCGCTTCGGCAGCTTCATCGGGCGCGGCCTTGGGCGCCGTGCCGATGGCCTGGGACCAGCCGCTGCGCACCGCGGGCGTCACCGCGCGTCCGAGTTCCTGCACGCTGGGCAGCCGCGAGGCATCGCGCTGTTCCCATGCGCCGAGCACCTGCGTGAGCGCTTCGCCGTGGGCCTGCGCCGCAAGCTTGCGCAGCGCGAGGTCGGCGCGCTCGAGCGC
>NZ_JBFTPJ010001045.1:0-1950 GCF_056398445.1 Variovorax sp. 01T439_2 | reverse complement strand
ACATGTAGGCGGTGTAGTCGCTGCAGCGTGCAGCCTGCTGCATGTTGTGCGTCACGATGACCACGGTGTACTCGTTTTTCAGCTCGGCGATCAACTCTTCGATCTTTGCCGTGGAGATCGGGTCGAGCGCGGAGCAGGGTTCGTCGAGCAGCAGCACCTCGGGCTTGATGGCAATGCCGCGTGCAATGCACAGGCGCTGCTGCTGGCCGCCCGAGAGGCCCGAGCCGCTTTGCTGCAGCTTGTCGCGCACTTCGGTCCAGAGAGCGGCCTTCTTGAGCGCCCATTCCACGCGGTCGTCCATTTCGCTCGCGCTCAGGTTCTCGAACAGCTTCACGCCGAAGGCGATGTTGTCGTAGATCGACATCGGGAACGGCGTSGGCTTCTGRAACACCATGCCGACCTTGGCGCGGATCAGCGCCACGTCCTGCTTGGAGGTGAGCAGGTTCTCGCCGTCCAGCGCGATGGTGCCCTCGGCGCGCTGCTCGGGGTAGAGCTCGAACATGCGGTTGAAGGTGCGCAGCAGCGTCGACTTGCCGCAGCCCGACGGGCCGATGAAGGCCGTCACCTTGTTTTCGGGGATCTCGAGGTTGATGCCCTTGAGCGCATGGAACTTGCCATAGTAGAAGTTCAGGTCCTTGACCGAGATCTTCGAGCGCGACGGTTGTGCGGCGATGTTTGGCATGGTTGCTACTTCTTCTTGAATCAGAGTTTGTTGCGCGTGAGGACCCGCGCCAGGATGTTGAGGGCGAGCACGGCCACGGTGATCAGGAACACGCCGGCCCAGGCCAGCTGTTGCCAGTTCTCGTACGGGCTCATCGCGAACTTGAAGATCGTCACCGGCAGGCTGGCCATCGGCTGGCTGATGTCGGCGGTCCAGAACTGGTTGTTGAGCGCGGTGAAGAGCAGCGGCGCGGTTTCGCCCGCGATGCGCGCCACCGCCAGCAGCACGCCCGTGACCACGCCGGCGCGCGCCGCGCGCAGCGTGATGCTCAGGATGACCTTCCACTTGGGCGTGCCGAGCGCATAGGCCGCTTCGCGCAGCCCCGGCGGCACCAGCTGCAGCATGTTCTCGGTGGTGCGGATGACCACCGGGATCACGATCAGCGCGAGCGACAGCGCACCCGCCAGGCCCGAGAAGGTCTTGAAGTACGCCACCACCACCGCATAGATGAACAGGCCGATCACGATCGACGGCGCCGACAGCAGGATGTCGTTGACGAAGCGCGTCACCGACGACAGCCAGCCCTTGGGGTTGTACTCCGCCAGGTAGATGCCGGCCATGATGCCGATGGGCGTGCCCACGAAGGTGGCCAGCGCCACCATCACGAACGAGCCGAAGATCGCGTTGGCGATGCCGCCCGCCTCGTTCGGCGGCGGCGTCATCTCGGTGAAGGTGGCGAGCGCCAGGCCGCCCAGGCCCAGGCGCAGCGTTTCCCACAGGATCCAGACGAGCCAGAACACGCCGAACACCATCGCCGCGAGCGACAGCGTGAGCGCGATCTTGTTGACGCGGTTGCGCGCGGCAAACTTGGCCTGGCGCGTTTCGGCGAGCGCCTTCGCATTCAGCAGGTTTTGAGCGGTGCTCATGCCTTGGTCCCTTCGCTCTTCTTCATCTGGGCCAGCAGCACCTTCGACAGCGTCAGCACGACGAAGGTGATGAAGAACAGCACCAGGCCGAGGTACATCAGCGCGGCCTGGTGCAGGCCCGCGCCGGCCTCGGCGAATTCGTTGGCCAGTGCCGAGGTGATGCTGTTGGCCGCCTCGAACACGGAAAGCGAGTTGAGCTGGTTCATGTTGCCGATCACGAAGGTGACCGCCATCGTCTCGCCCAGCGCCCGGCCCAGGCCCAGCATGATGCCGCCGATCACGCCGGCCTTGGTGTAGGGCAGCACGACCTTCGACACCACTTCCCAGGTCGTGGAGCCCAGGCCGTAGGCCGACTCCTTGAGC
>NZ_JBFTPJ010001044.1:0-1951 GCF_056398445.1 Variovorax sp. 01T439_2 | reverse complement strand
TGCTCGATGTCGGCCTTCAGGCCCGCGAAGGCGCTGCTCGTGAACGAGGCGTCGTGGCGGTTCGCCCAGCGGCTCGGATGGATGGTCTTGGGGTCCATCTTGCGCGTGGGCAGCGAGCCTTCGTACTGGCTGAGCTTTTCGCGCAGCGCTGCCATCTCGCCTTCGACCTGCTGGATCTGGCCGCGGAAAGCCATCATCTGGCCGGGGCCGGTGCGCGGCGCGAGCGAGCCGCCGACGGCCGGTGGAAACCTGGTTTCCACGGTGTTCGATGCCGACGGGGGCACTGCGGGAACAGCCGCCGGGGCCGGCGCATCGACCGGATCCTTTGCCGCTTCGGGAAGCATCAGGCCGGCGGTCAACGCCTCCAGCCGCTTGCGGGTGCTAGCCATGATGGACACTCCTTGGCGCGGCTTGGGCCGCGCTCGATGCCGTGAAACGGGGCCTTTTGCCGATCCGCCCCGCAGCCTTCGGCAGGTACTGTGGCATTGCCGCGCCGCATCCGGCTTGTGGCAACCGCGGCCGTGGAAACCAGGTTTCCACGGCGTGCGCCATGCCGTATACATCAAGGGCGAGCCGCCCGGTGGAAACCTGGTTTCCACGCCAAGGGGCTCCCGAAAGCATGGCCGGCATTCTCATTGCTGCGCCCTCCCTTGTGCCGTCCAGGCGCCGATCACCGACTGCTCGACGAGCTCGACAAAGGAATCGTAGGCGTCTACCGCGCGCTTGTAGGTCTTGGCGGCGCCTTCGTATTTCTGCACGTCGTAGACCGTGGCGAATTCCGCGGCCTTGTTGCTGGTCACGCTGGTCTTCGGGATCTCGACCGGCAGCGTGTATTCGCCGTAGGTGGCCTGGATCCACTGGCGCACCGCGGGCATCGCCGGATCGGCTGCGTCCACGCGGCTCAGCAGCACGTGCAGGAAGTCGAAGGCCTTGCCCTCGCGGTCCTTGCTCTGGCCGTCCAGGTTGCCGCCCAGGTCCGCGAGCAGCGACCAGAACTGCGCCGACGAGGCAAAGTCCAGGCCCGAGGGCGGCACCGGAACGACGATGCCGTTGGCCGCCCACAGCGCATTGATCGTGACATACGAAAGGGAAGGGGGCGTGTCGATCACGATCACGTCGTACAGGTCGCGCACCGACTCCAGGCCTTCGTTCAGCACGTCCCAGAACTTGGCGCCGGGCTGCTGCATCTGGCGCGCGGGGAGGGCGAACTCGGCCGAGAACAGGAAGGGCGCGGCCGCGACCAGGTCGATGCCGTCCCAGTAGGTCGAGCGGATGGCGTAGCGGATGTCGTTCTCGGAGCCGTCGCACAGCGGACCGATGGTCATGTCCTCGGTCACCTCGGCTTCGGGCAGCAGGCCATGCAGCGTGGTGAGCGAACCCTGCGGGTCGGTGTCGATCGCGAGCACGCGGTGCCCGCGCAGGCTGAGCCCCTGCGCCAGCACCATGGCCGTGGTGGTCTTGRCCACGCCGCCCTTGAAATTGCCCACGGCGATGGTGATGGCCTTGCGCCCGGCCGGCCGCATCTTTTCCGCACGGTAGGTGCGGGTCCAGCGGCGCAGTTCGTCCAGCTCGAAGGTGCGCTTGCCGCCCGAAGGGGTCAGCCGCCCGGCCGGCAGGTCTTCCTTGGTGATGCGGTAGGCCACATGCGCCTTGTCGACGCCGCACAGCGCGGCCAATTGGGCGGTGGAGTAGGTGGGCGGGATCTTGCGGGCTTCCGGCGCCAGCAGCATGCCCCGGATCTGCTCCACCATCGACCCGGCCCGGGTCGCCAGCGCGGCGATCTTCTGCATGTTGATGGTTTGGCGGGGAGGCACCTGGACGTCGTTGGAAACCAGGTTTCCACCGACCAGAGGAACAGGAACGGACATTTTGTTTGGCCTTATTCGACAGAATACGGCAATTCTATGAGAATCTGTCGAATGAACAAGTTTCGCGGAGAACTCGGCTACAG
>NZ_JBFTPJ010001043.1:0-1953 GCF_056398445.1 Variovorax sp. 01T439_2 | reverse complement strand
TCCTTCGGACACCAGCGAAGTGGTGGCCGAATACGCACGGGCCGATCGCCGCCAGGTGGAGTCCGCGATCCGCGCGGCCGCCGATGCCTTTTCCCACTGGAGCCACAGCACGCCGCAGCGCCGGGCCGACGTGCTCGACCGCATCGGCACCGAACTCCTGGCGCGCAAGGACGAGCTGGGCCTGCTGCTGGCGCGCGAAGTCGGCAAGACCCTGCCCGAGGCCGTGGCCGAGGCGGCGCGCGCGGGGCAAGTGTTCAAGTTCTTTGCGGGCGAGGCGCTGCGCGGCGGCGGCGAGAACATGGCCTCGCTGCGTGCGGGCGTGCAGGTCGACGTCACGCGCGAGCCGGTGGGCGTGGCCGGGCTCATCACGCCATGGAATTCGCCGCTCGCGGTGCCGGCCACCAAGATTGCGCCGGCGCTCGCGCATGGCAACTGCGTGGTGTTCAAGCCGGCCGAGCTGGTGCCGGCCTGCGGCTGGACGCTGGCCGAGATCATCAGCCGCGCCGCATTGCCCGCGGGCGTGTTCAACCTCGTGATGGGCAGCGGCCGCGAGGCGGGCCAGGCGCTGGTCGACAGCCCGCTGGTCGATGCCCTGAGCTTCACCGGCTCGGCGCGCAACGGCGAACGCATCCTGCAGGCGGCCGCCGCGCGGCGCGCCAAGGTGCAGCTCGAGATGGGCGGCAAGAACGCGCTCGTGGTGCTGGCCGATGCCGACATCGACCATGCGGTCGACTGCGCGGTGCAGGGCGCCTATTTTTCCAACGGCCAGCGCTGCACGGCGTCGAGCCGGCTGATCGTCGAGGCCGCGGTGCACGACGCCTTCGTTTCGCGGCTGCGCGACCGCCTCAAGGCGCTGAAGATCGGCCATGCGCTGGAGCGCGGCGTCGACGTCGGGCCGCTGGTCGATGAAGAGCGCCTCGCGCGCAGCCTGGCCTGGGTCGGCATTGCGCGCGAAGAGGGCGCCGAGCATGTGTGGGGCGGCGAGCCGCTCCAGCGCGCCACGGCCGGCCACTACATGAGCCCCGCGCTGTTCCTGGCCCAGCCCGGGCACCGCATCGCGCGCGAGGAAATCTTCGGCCCGCTGGCCTGCGTGCTGCGCGCGGCCGACTACGACGAGGCGCTGGCGCTGTGCAACGACACGCCTTCGGGCCTGAGCGCGGGCATCTGCACCAATTCGCTCAAGCACGCGATGCATTTCAGGCGCCATGCCGAAGTCGGCATGACGATGGTCAACCTGCCGACGGCGGGCGTGGACTTCCACGCGCCCTTCGGCGGGCGCAAGGGGTCGGGCTACGGGCCGCGCGAACAAGGGCGCCATGCCGCGGAGTTCTACACGACGGTCAAGACCGGCTACATGCTGGCCTGACCACCACGGACGGTTTTCATCAGCAAGCAAACATAGCACTCAGAAAGAAGGAGACATTCCAATGAAACTCAATCGCCGCACCCTCAATATCGCACTCGCCGCCGCCTCGCTCGGCGGGCTCCTGCCCGCCACCGCGCTGGCGCAGAAGAAGATCGTGCTCGGCTTCAGCCAGGTGGGCGCCGAGAGCGAATGGCGCACCGCCAACACCGAGTCGATCAAGGCCTCGGCCAAGGAAGCCGGCATCGAGCTCAAGTTCTCCGACGCGCAGCAGAAGCAGGAAAACCAGATCAAGGCCATTCGCTCGTTCATCGCGCAGAAGGTGGACGTGATCGCCTTCTCGCCGGTGGTCGAATCGGGCTGGGAGACCGTGCTGCGCGAAGCCAAGGCCGCCAAGATCCCGGTGGTGCTGACCGACCGCTCGGTGAACACCAAGGACGACTCGCTCTACGTGACCTTCATGGGCTCCGACTTCGTCGAGGAAGGCCGCAAGGCGGGCCGCTGGCTGGTCGAGAAGATGAAGGACCAGAAGGGCGAGGTGAACATCGTCGAGCTGCAGGGCACCGTGGGCTCGGCGCCGGCCATCGACC
>NZ_JBFTPJ010001042.1:0-1955 GCF_056398445.1 Variovorax sp. 01T439_2 | reverse complement strand
GCCCGCGCCCGAGCCACCGGTGCCGGCCACGAACTCGGCCACCACCGCGCCGATCAGCGCCAGGCCGCTCGAGATGCGCAGCCCGCCAAAGAAGTACGGCAGCGCGCTCGGAATGCGCAGCCGCACCAGCTGCTGCCAGCGCGTCGCGCGGTTGAGCTTGAAGTAGCTCTGCAGGTCGGGGTCGATGCTGCGCAGGCCGAGCGTGGTGTTGCTGATGATCGGGAACAGCGCCACCAGCGCGGCGCACACCGTCATGGCCGCCACCGGGTTCTTCACCCAGATGATGATGAGCGGCGCCACCGCCACGATGGGCGTCACCTGCAGCAGCACCGCATACGGAAAGAGCGCGGTCTCGATGCGCTTGCTCTGCACGAACAGGAACGAGATCAGCACCCCGGCGACGGTGGCCAGCAGGAACGACAGCAGCGTGATCTTGAGCGTGACCAGGAGCGCGCTGCCGAGCGGCGCCCAGTCGGTCACGAGCGTCTGCACCATGAGGAAGGGCGAGGGCACCAGGTAGGGCGGCAGCTCCATGGCGACCACCATCCATTGCCACAGCGCGACCAGCACCACGCCGATGAGCAGGGGATAGAGCACGCGCTGCACGCGCGGCTGGCTCAGGAGGGGCGGGCTTTTCATCGTGCATGTTCCTCGTCGGCCTGGCTGGCGCGCAGCAGGCTGTCCTGCAGGCGCCTGGCATGGCGCGCGAATTCCGGCGTCACCATGAAGTCGGGGGTGCGCGGGTAGGGCTCGTCGATGTGGAACTGCTCCACCACGCGGCCCGGCCGCGCGGCCATCATCACCACGCGGGTCGACAGGAACACGGCCTCGTGGATCGAGTGCGTCACGAAGATCACCGTGAGCTTCTTCTTGCGCCAGAGGTCGAGCAGGTCGGCGTCGAGCTTGTGGCGCGTGATCTCGTCGAGCGCGCCGAAGGGCTCGTCCATCAGCAGCAGGTCGGGCTGCGTGACGAGGCCGCGCGCGATCGACACGCGCATCTGCATGCCGCCTGAGAGCGCGCGCGGCAGTGCATCGGCAAACTTCTCGAGCCCCACCAGCGCGAGCGATTCCATCACCCGCGCGTCGGCCTCCTTGCGCGGCACGCCGGCCAGGTCGAGCGGCAGCCGCACGTTGGTGCGCACGCTGGCCCACGGCATCAGCGTGGCCGACTGGAACACGAAGGACAGCTTGTGCGGGCAGCTGTGGATCTCCGCCACCGGCTTGCGCCACACCAAGAGCCGCCCGTCGCTCGGCTCGAGCATGCCCGCCACCATCTTGAGCAGCGTGCTCTTGCCGCAGCCCGAAGGCCCGAGCAGCGTGACGAATTCGCCTTCGGCGATCGACAGGTCCACCGGCAGCAGCGCCTGCGTGCCGTTGGGATAGGTCTTCTCGGCCGAGAGCACTTCCACCGCGGGCACGGCAGGCGCCGCGGGCGGCGCGAGGGTGTGGGGTTCGATGCGGTTCATGGGTGGATGGCTCAGGGCAAGACCTTCGCGTCCTTGACGAACTCGGTGGTGTAGGTCTTGGCGAGTTCCACCTTTGCCGGGTCGAGCAGCTTGGCGCCCACGAGGAAGTCGTAGCTCGCCTTGGAACGCGCATCGGTGATCACGCCGATGCCGAGCTTGGCCGCATCGCCGCCAGTGACCATGCCCATCTCCTTGAGCTTGGCCACGCTGTAGGCCAGCTGGTCGTCGGTCATGTTGGGGTTGTCCTTCTTGATCAGCGCGTTGGCGGGCGCCGGATCGGCGAGGTAGCTCTTCCAGCCCTCGGCCGAGGCCTTCACGAAGGCTTCCACCTGCTTGCTGCGGTCCTTCACGGTCTTTTCCATGCACGACACCGTGGTGGCGTAGGCCGGGAAGCCGTGGTCGCTGAACATCAGCACGGTGCTCTTCACGCCGGCCTTCTGGATCGCGTAGGGCTCCGAGGTCAGGTAGCCTTGCTGCGCGGCGTTCGGG
>NZ_JBFTPJ010001041.1:0-1957 GCF_056398445.1 Variovorax sp. 01T439_2 | reverse complement strand
CGATGCCAACAGCACCGCCCGCGTGACGGTCCAGCCCGGCGCGGTCATCAGCGTGGGCGAAGGCGGCACGCTCGGGCTGATCGGCGCGCTGGTGCGCAACGAGGGCAATATCAACGTGGCGCGCGGCTCGGCGGGCCTGGTGTCAGGCGCGCGGGTGACGCTGGACTTCGAAGGCGACGGGCTGACCAAGTTCACGGTGCCGCTCGAAGGCGGGCTCATGAACACCTCGGTGGCCGGCGTGCAGGCGACCGATCCCACCACCAAGGCGCTGGTGATGAACACCGGCACCATCACGGCCGATGGCGGGCGCGTGGTGCTGGTGGGCGCCTCCGGGCTGGTGCAGCAGGTGGTCAACCAGAGCGGCACGGTGCGCGCGCGTTCGCTGGTCGAGCGCGGCGGCGAGATCGTGCTGGAGGCCATCGGCGCGCAGGTCGACAGCGGCGCGGGCCTCGAGGTGAGCGGCACGCTGGATGCGCGCGGCAATGCGGCCGGCGTGGCCGGCGTGGCCGGCGGCAGCATCCGCACCACGGCCGGCAACCTCAATGTGCTGGCGGGTACGCAAATCGATGCCGGCGGCAATGCAGGCGCCAACGGCAGCTGGACGGCCGAGGCGGGCCGCRATCTCTCGATCGTGGCCGATGCCGATTCCGGCAACATCGCGGCCAGCGTGATCGGCAAGGCCCTGAGCCAGGGCACCGACGTGACGCTGACCACGCGCTCGTCCAGCAAGGTGGCGCAGATCAACGACGCCGTCGTGTTCCAGCCCGGCGCCCAGGTGATCAAGGACGGCGGCGGCGCGGCCACGCTGCGCGTGAATTCGGTGGGCAACATCGACATGCGCTGGGCGGTGGAGGGCGGCGGCGCAACCATCGCTTCCACCAGCGGTGCGCTGAACGTCGATTTCAATGCCGACGCGCAGGGCCTGGCCGCCGCCGAGGCCGGCCAGGCCAACGGCATTGCGGCGGCCATCCGGCTGGACCGCGCGCGCATCGATGCCAACGGGGGGAACATCCGCTTCTTCGGGCAGGGCGACAGCGACAACGGGCGGGCGATCGGCGGTCAGGTCAAGGGCCCGGGTGCCGACGGCGCCGGCGAAATCCGCAGCGGCGTCTGGCTGGGCGGCAGCGCCTTGAGCACGCTCGGCGCGGGGAGCATCTTGCTGCGCGGCGAAGGCGGCACCGGCGAGGTGGGCAGCGGCTTCCTGAGCGCCACCGACGGCGTGCGCATCGACGGCGACAGCACRCTCGGCACGCAGGCCGGCGGCATCACGCTGGCCGGCCGCGGCGCCGCGGGAGGCTCGGGCGTGCGGCTGAACGGCGACGACTATTCGGTCGCCCTGTCTTCCGCAAGCGGCAATATCGCCCTGACCGGCACGGTGCGCGACTGGACCAGCGGCGGCCCGGTCGGCGAGCCGCCGGATGGTGCCGGCGTGCAGATCACCGGCTCCAAATTGACCACCGGCGGCGATGTGCGCATCACGGGCCAGGGCGGCGACCTGTCGGGCATGGCCGCCGGCCTGCGCACGCAAGCCGTCGAATTGAGCACCAGCTACACCGTGGGCGCCTCGAATGGCGTGGCGATCGACGGCGCGCGCATCGAGGCCGGCGCGGGCCGCAGCATCGCGATCACCGGCACGGCCGGCAGCGCAGGCTTCGGCTACGACGGCACCGGCGCGGCGCTGGGCTTCGCGCCGCTGGACGCGACGGTCACTCCGTTTGGCGTGCGGCTTTCGTCCTCCCAGCAGGCCGACGGGCTGCATGCCGCGGGCGGCAGCATCCGGATCGCGGCCGGCACGGGCGACGTGAGCCTGGTGGCCGGCGCCTTCGAGGGCACGCTGCTCGATGCCGCCAGCGCCACCGGCATGGGCGGCAGCATCGGCGTGACGGGGCGCAACATCCTCGCGCAATCGACGGCGGACAGCAGCGGCCTGGCGGACGCCAGCGGCGCGGGCGGCGGC
>NZ_JBFTPJ010001040.1:0-1965 GCF_056398445.1 Variovorax sp. 01T439_2 | reverse complement strand
GCGTCATGTTGCGCACGGTCTTCGTGATGAACTCGGAGTTCGGCACGATCACCGTCGAGCGGTCGCCCAGCTGGATCTCCGTGGCCCGCACGTTGATGCGCCGCACGTCGCCCTCGGTGGTGCCCAGCACCACCCAGTCGCCCACCTTCACCGGCTGCTCGGCCAGGAGGATGAGGCCCGAGATGAAGTTCTGCACGATGGCCTGCAGGCCGAAGCCGATGCCCACCGACAGCGCGCTGGCCACCCACGCGATGCGCTCGATGCCGATGCCCAGCGCCGACAGCGAGAACGCGACCACCAGGATGCCGCCCACGTAGCCCAGCAGCGTGGTGATCGAGCTCTGCATGCCCGGCTCGAACTGCGTGCTGGGCAGGTAGCTGCGCGCGAGCCAGCGCTTGAACACCCTGAGCACGATGAAGCCGATCACCGCCACCGCCACGGCGCTCAGGATGGCGCCCGGCACCAGCTGGAACTCGCCCACCTTCACGCCGGTGCCGAACTTGCCGCTGCGCTGGAACACTTCGCTGGGCCCGGTGCCCAGCGGCGCCGCGAGCGCGATCAGCATGTAGAAGAACAGCGCCACCCGGCTCAGGCCCGAGAGCACGGTGGCCGCCTGGTCGAGCGTCTGCGGCGCCAGGCCGAAGCTCTTCTGCAGGCGCTGGCCGAAGGTGCTGCGCGACGACACGCCGGCCATGAACACGTCGTCGGCAAACTTGAACAGCACGTAGAAGGCGGCCGCGACGATGCCGCTCCAGGTGAGCTGCGAGGCCAGGAAGCTCGCGAGCGCCACGTAGCCCACCGCCACCAGCACCCAGATGGCCACCATCAGCACGCCGATGCAGGCCACCAGCAGGCCCACCCACATCGGGCGCTCGGGCGGATCGGCGTCCGGCGTATCGGCGCGCATGGGCCTCAGGCGACGGAGCACCGCGCCAACCAGCGCCGTGAGCACCAGCGCGGTGAGCACGTGCGTGGCCACCACGGCCGCAAAGCTCGCTTCCACCAGCGCGTTGATCTCCACCGGCGCCCAGGCCAGCGCCGCCACCGCCGCAACCAGCCACGGCAGCGGCGCCAGGCGGGTGGCCATGGCGTCCGGAATCGGCGGCAGCCGCCACGACGGGCGGCGCGTGGCCAGCAGCCCGCGGCCCAGCCCGATGACGAAGGCCATGAACACCAGCGCCTGCGCCGTCGAGCGCATCGCCTTGCGCGCCTGCGGCTCCCAGGTGGCGTATTCCTCGAGCACCCACACGAAGCCGTGCGCGGCCACGGCCACCAGCAGCACGTGGCTCGCGACGATGGCAATCACCAGCAGCGAACGCCGCAGCCGGCCGGCCGGCAGCAGCCGCGCGGCGATCCGCGTCAGCAGGTGCTCGGCCACCCAGTTGCCGAGCACCGCGAGCAGCACCGCCAGGATCAGCGCCCAGAGCACCGCCATGCGGGGGCCTTGCTGCATGGCCTGCGAGAACCCGTCGCGCAGGTCGGAGGCCATGGCCTTCAGGCGCGCCAGGTCGCTCGGCCAGGCGTCCTGCAGATCGCCCCAGAACTCGCCGGTGAGCGGYGAGGGCGCGCGCTCGGTGATCTGCGCCTCGAACAGCGCGCGGCGCTGGGTCACCAGTTCGGCCGCGCGCTGCCGCACGTCGATGGCCAGCAGCCGTGCGAGCCGGATGTCGGCGTCCAGCGCGTTGCGCTCCTTCGTGAGGCGGGCGCGCTGGCGCGTGATGTCGGGGTCTTCGGTCGCGCCCGCGGCCGGCGGATTGCCGAGTTCGCCGAGGCGGGCGTTCAGGTCGGCCAGCTCGCCGGTGCGCGCGGCAACGAACTTGTCGGCCTGCGTGCCGATGTCGCTGATCTGCGCGAGCAGTTGGCGCAGGTCCCCGGTGGAATCGGCATCGGTGCTGATCTTGTTGAACTGCTCGCGCAGCTCGGCCACCGTGGGTTCGGGCGCCGGGGCCGCGGCAGCCGCGGTGC
>NZ_JBFTPJ010001039.1:0-3030 GCF_056398445.1 Variovorax sp. 01T439_2 | reverse complement strand
GCGTGGAGACGGTGACTTCGGGCAGGCTGCCGCGGTCGGCCTGCTGCGCCGCTGCGGCGAGCGGAGCTCCCAGCAGGAGCAGGCGGACGGCGGCAGTGGCGGCAGCGGAAAGTGCAGGCTTCATTGCGCCGATTCTGCTTCGGCGCGCGCCCCTGCCCGTACTAGCAGGAACCCGATCGGGCCGGATTCAGCTTTTTCTGCGCCAGCCGTACCAGCCGCACACGGCAACGGGAATGCCCAGCGCGAACCAGGCCAGCATGTCACCCAGGCCGCCGTCGCTGAACAGCGCCGAGATCAGCCCGAAGGTGGTCAGCACGCCCAGCACGATCGGCCAGCCCCACATGTGCCAGAAGCTGTGGCGCTGCTTCATGCCTGCACCTTCATGGCGGGCGCCGGTTCAGGCTGCTGATGTGGTCCGCCATGCGGCGGCCGCTGTCCCGCCGGCGAGGCCGCAGCAGGCACGCYGTTCCCGCGCTTGAGCCACAGGTACAGCCCGCTGCCCAGCACGATGATGGTCGCGATGTCGAGCAGCGCCCAGATGATCTGCATCGGCATGCCGCCGTAGTCGCCGAAGTGCAGCGGCTGCGACACCAGCAGCGCCGTCAGGTACCAGGGCATCTTCGGCGCGGCGGTCACTTGCGCCGTCTTGGCGTCGACCAGCACCGGCTGCAGCAGCTTCGAGGTGAAGGGCTCGCTGCCGCGCATGAAGAAGGTGGTGTGGTGCGGGCTCGAGAACGCCGTGCCGGGAAACGCGACGAAGGACAGCTTCATGCCGGGCGTCTGCTGGAGCGCGACCTCCATCGAGCGCTGCACCGATGCGCGCTGGGCCACGGGCACCGTCGGCTCGTCCTTGTAGGGCGCGAGAAGCGCGCTGAGCTGGTCGTACTGCCAGTACTTGATGACCAGGTCGGCCCAGGTGTTGATCATGCCGGTGGAGCCCACCACGAACAGCCACACCAGCGTGACGATGCCCAGCAGGTTGTGCAGGTCGAGCCACTTCAGGCGCGGGCGCTTCTCGCGCCGCACGGTGCCGAAGTCGAGCTTGCGCATGAAGGGCGCATAGAGCACCACGCCGGAGACGATGGCCACCAGCAGCAGCAAGCCCATGAAACCCAGGAACAGCTTGCCCGCGAGGCCGGCGAACAGGTCGACGTGCAGCTTGAACATCACGTACATGAAGCCCTCGTCGAGCTTGGGCTGCGCAAGCACGGCGCCGGTGCGCGCGTCCACCGCCACCGACTTGAAGTCGTCCGTGGGTGCGGGCGTTGGCGTGAGCGTGACGAACCAGAGGCCATCGTCGTCCTCGGGCTGCGAAACGAACTGCACCACGCGGTCGGGGTGCTTCGCACGCGCGGTTTCGAGCACGCGGTCCAGGCTCACGCGCGGCGTGTTCGCGGGCATCCTGGGCGACTCGACCTCGGTGCCCAGCAGGTGGCCGATCTCGTGATGGAAGATCAGCGGCAAGCCCGTGATGCACAGGAGCAGCATGAACACGGTGCATACGAGGCTGCTCCACTTGTGCACCCAGGCCCAGGTCTTGATCTTTYGGCTGTTCATGTCGTTGCTGCCCTCGTCGAAAGTGAGCGGTTAGAAACGGTAGGTCGCGCTGGCCACGACGTTGCGGCGCGAGCCGTACCAGCAGTCGCCGCGCGACAGGCAGGTGCTGAAGTACGCCTTGTCCGTCACGTTGTTGATGTTGAGCGCATAGCGCCACTGCGCCGTGTCGTAGGCAAACACGAGGTCGGCCAGCGCAACGCCCGGCACGCGCGGTCCCACGCCGGGTCTTGGTCTTGCCGGCTTGCGTGTACACATTCGGCGACGGCGAGGTGATCTGGTTCTTCTCCCGCAGATCGTAGACCGCCGCGCTGAACGCCAGCGCGCGGTCCTTCGGCTCGTACTTCACACCGGCTTCCCATTGCTCACCGCGCAAGGGCGTGAAGATCTGTCCGTTGCGCGGCGACTGCGGCGTGAACGATTCGGTGTAGCTCAGATACGGCGACCAGCCCGAGGGCATGGCGTACATCAGGCCGAAGCGCTTGGTGGTTGCGCTGCTCTTCTGCTCGTCGCTGCCTGCCGCGCTGGACACCGCCCTGTCGTGCCGCAGGCCCGCCACGAAGATCCAGTTGTCGAGCTTGACCTGGTCCTGCAGGTAGACGCCGGTCTGGCGCTGGCGGGTGCGCGGCAGCGCCACGCGCTCGGGCAGGTCGACGTGGCCGTACACCGGCGCGTAGACGTCGATGGTGTCGAAGGTCGTCGCGCCCCAGACGTTCTCGCGCTGCCTGGAGAAATCCGCGCCGACCAGCAGCGTGTGCTTCACGGCGCCGGTCTCGAAATGGCCCTCGACATGGTTGTCGAGCGTCTGCGTGCGGTTGCGCGTGAGATAGCTGTCGTAGTAGCGGCCGAGCACGCGCTTGAAGATCGGATCGGTGGCGTCCCAGCTTTCGGCCCCRCTGAAGGCAGCGCCATAGTGGTAGCGGTTGTCGTTCTCGTTTTTCGCGTAGCGGAAGTTCTGCCGCACGCGCCAGTTCTCGTTGAACTTGTGCTCGAACTGCCAGCCGAAGGTCTTGCGTTCGCTGTCGTAGTAGTCGAAGCCCGGCTCGCCGATGAAGCGGCTGGCGGGAATGCGTCCGTTCGGGTTCGGCAGCAAGGTGCCCTCCCACGGAAGGAACTGCGAGCTGCTGCCGCTCTTGTCCTTTTGCCACAGCCCCTGCAAGGTGAGCGAGGTCGCCGCGCTGGGCCGCCAGGTCAGCGAAGGCGCAATGACGCTGCGGTCGTCGGGCACATGGTCGACCTGCGAGTCCGACTTGCGCTGCAACGCGATCAGCCGGTACGACAGGCTGCCGTCGGCATTCAGCGGCCCCGTGAGGTCGGCCTGGACCTGCTTGCGGCCGAAGCTGCCGAACTGCACGCCCACTTCGCGCTGGGTTTCCTGCAGCGGACGCTTGCTGACCATGTTGACCACGCCCGCCGCGGTGCCCGCGCCGAACAGCATGCCCGCCGGGCCGCGCAGCACTTCGAGCCGCTCCAGCG
>NZ_JBFTPJ010001038.1:0-2840 GCF_056398445.1 Variovorax sp. 01T439_2 | reverse complement strand
GGGAATGTGCCGACCGATGTGCCCGAGCGGCTTGCGAATGTGTGGGTGAGCTGGAACTTCCTGCCGAAATGGACGCTGAGCTCCGGCCTGCGCTATGTGGGCAAGCGGTATGCGGACACCGCCAACACCCTGACGCTGCCCGCCTACACCACGACGGACCTGGCGCTTAGGTGGCAGGTCACGCCCGACACCACGGTGACGCTTCGCGGCTTCAATGTCTTCAACAAGCGCTACTACACGACGGCGTACTACACCAACACGCAATGGTTTGTCGGAGAGGGGCGCCGGGTCGAGCTGACCGCCCATCACCGGTTCTGAGCGCAGGGGCTTCAAGATGTCGCTGGGCAAGCGTATGAAACGCCTGACCTACCTCGTCCACCGCTGGACGGGCGTGGGGGCATGCGTGCTGATGGCACTGTGGTTCGTGAGCGGCGTGGTGATGCTGTTCGTGGGCTACCCGAAGCTGACGCCATGGGAACGGATGCGGACACTGCCCGCGCTCGATCCCACCCGGTGCTGCGTGCCGGTCGACGTAGCGCTGTCCGCGACCGGCGCAAGCGGACGCGCGCAGGAGGTCATCCTGACCAGCGTGGATGGAAGGCCGACTTACCGCCTCCGCACGGCTGATGGCAAGTACCTGCTCGTCGACGCCGCCGAAGGGAAGCCGGTGCCACCAGCCGATGCCGGTTCGGCGCTAGATGCGGCGCGGCTCTTCGTCAGCGGCGGCGAGGGTGAATACGTGGGCCTCGTGCGGGAGGACCGATGGACGCACTCGCGCGGCCTCGATGCACACCGTCCGCTGCATGTCCTCGAGATGGGCGACGCAGCGCACACGCGGCTGTACGTTTCTTCCGCCACTGGCCAGGTGGTGATGGATGCGCCGCGCGCGCAGCGGATGTGGAACTACGTCGGCGCGTGGCTGCACTGGGTCTACATGTTCCGCGACCGCTCCGTCGACCCGGGCTGGAGCTTGATCGTGATCGTGCTGTCCGCCGTGTGCGTCCTCACGTCGGTCACGGGCACCGTGGCCGGCATCTGGCGCTGGCGCTTCAGCGGTCGCTACAAATCAGGCTCGCGTTCTCCCTATCGCGAATTCCATCTGCATTGGCACCATGTGCTGGGGCTGGCCTTCGCGTCGATCGTCTTCACCTGGATCTTCAGCGGCCTGATGTCGATGAACCCGGCAGGTATCTTCGACGCCAGGGGGCCCCGTCCTGACATGGCGCAGTACCGTGGAAATGTTCCCGGGACGGCGCGGCTGGATATTCCGGTCGCACAGGCCCTCAGGCTTCTGGAAGCCTCGCGCTTTGCTGCAAGCGAATTGGAATGGCGGGTCCTCGACGGCCGCCCGTTCATTCTTGCGCGCAATGCCGCCAACGACACGCGCCTGGTCGTGCAGGAGAACGACCGGTATCGCGTGCTCGACAGGTGGCCTCGGGCGGACCTCGCGCATGCGGCGAGACAGCTGCTTGCTGCGCCCATCCTGACCCAGGAGGAACTCGAGCACTACGACGCGTACTACTACGAGAGACAGCCCGAGGCGATGATGGGCGCCGCCGAGCGCCGTCTGCCGGTGGCGCGGCTCCGCTTCGGCGATCCTCACGACACCTGGGTGTACCTCGACGCCCGAACCGGAGACGTGGCGCTGAGCGCGGACCGCTCGCAGCGCGCGGGCCGATGGCTTTTCAGTTTCCTGCACAGCTGGGACCTGCCGGCAATGCTGCGGGCGGAGGCCTTGCGAGACGCCGTGCTGATCGTCTTCAGCCTGGGAGGACTGCTGGTCAGCGTGACGGGCATCGTGATCGGGTATGTTGAACTGCCTGTGCTCGCACCGGCAGTATCACTTCTACCCGCAGGCGCGCACGTTCTTCTCGCTACCGCGTCGCGACCGGTCGGAAGTGGGAGAAATCTCCAAGTCCACCGGTAGGAATCCCGAGGGCGGTAGTCGAGCCGTCCAATATCGGCGATCTGCTTGTTGGCTCGTGGCATTGGCTCGTTCGTCTCAGCGGTTCGACGCTGCCCCAGCATGTCCAAAAATGATCATTTCTTCTCCGAGAGCTACCGTGACTTCGCTCGCCCGCGCTTCGACAATGACCAGCAACAACACAACCGAAGGACAAGAAAGCCATGTCACAAATTGATATTGCGAAGAACTACATTCACGCGGCGCAATCCGGTGACCAGGCCCTGCTGGCCAGCCTCATCTCTCCTGATGTTGTCTGGCATCAACCTGGCAAAAACCGGTTTTCCGGTACGCATCGCGGAATGTCCGCAGTCGGGGCAATGCTCGGCGGCATGATGGAAGTATCGGGCGGGACTTTCACGATTTCGCGCGCTGATCACTTCATGGAGAACGGCAGCTGGGTCGCTATCAACATTGAGTTCAAAGCTGAGCGCGACGGCATACAGCTCGACCAAGCGGGAGTGGATCTTTTGCGCATCGAAAACGGCCAGATCGTCGAGGTCCGCTTGTTTTCGAGTGATCAAGCGCTTGAAGATGCATTCTGGGGAACCTGAGAAATATTCAGCAGAGTGCGAGGACACGAGGGCCAGCAGATTCAGCGGCCGCGGTTTGCGTTGGGGCCCGGCGGCGGGCGAGACGCTAGCGGACATTGCGCCCTATCGCCTGAGCGAACTTGGAACATCTCCAGTCGGCCAAAACCTCTCGTTCGTCGAAAGGCCCTGACTACCGCACACCGGCCATTCGTAACAACCCAACAAAACTGACGTCCTCCATACTTCGCGTCGCTGACTACATTGGATCATTTGTGTCCTCGTCTTTTGCCCTGCTGGGAGATGTTGATCCGTGGGGACTCATCTCTCGGTCAGCCGCGATCGTT
>NZ_JBFTPJ010001037.1:0-1967 GCF_056398445.1 Variovorax sp. 01T439_2 | reverse complement strand
GATCTGGAGGAAGTGGCGACCGGTGGGATGGATGTCGAGTTGCAGCATGGGACTGTCCTTTCGCTTTCAGTTTTGCATTCAAAACTGATTTAAATATGATGGTTTACCCTTATTCAATGGGATTGCGGCTGTGGTTTTTTGCATTCAAAATGCATTCAAGGGAAACAAAAATGACCGCAGACATCATCGAAATCTCGCGCCTCGCGCTGCACGACCAGGTCGCGTCGCGCCTGCGCACGATGCTGGTCGAAGGGCACATCGCGCCCGGCGCCAAGCTCAACGAGCGCGAGCTGTGCCTTCAATTGCGCGTCTCGCGCACGCCGCTGCGCGAGGCCATCAAGCTGCTCGCGGCCGAAGGGCTGGTCGACCTGCTGCCCAACCGCGGCGCGGTGGCGGTGAAGCTCACCGAGGCCGACGTGCTCAACACCTTCGAGGTGCTGGCCATGCTCGAAGGCATGTCGGGCGAGCTCGCGGCCAAGCGCATCACCGACGAGGAACTGGCCGAGGTGCGCGCGCTGCACTACGAAATGATGGCCTGCTTCGCGCGGCGCGATCTCTCGGGCTACTACCGCCTCAACGCGCGCATCCACACCGCCATCAACGAGGCCGCGGGCAACCCGGTGCTGTCCAGCACCTACCGCTCCATCAATGCCCGCGTGCAGTCGCTGCGCTTTCGCACCAACCAGAACGATGCCAAGTGGAAGCATGCGGTCGAAGAGCACGAGCAGATGATCGTTGCGCTGGCCGCGCGCGATGCCGCCGGCATGCGCAAGGTGCTCATCTCCCACGTGATGCGCAAGCGCGACACGGTGCTGGAGCTGATGCGCACCGGCCAGATCTATCCCCAGGCCCACACAGCGAGCTGACCTTCACCATGCGCGTCGATCCCGCCAGCCACATCCAGCCCGCCGGAACCGTTCTTCCGCCCAACGACACCTGCGAGCTGCTCGCACGGCGGCTCTGCGCCGAGACCGAGGGCGAGGTGCTGTTCGACGACGGCTCGCGCGGCCGCTATGCCACCGATGCGTCGATCTACCAGATCACGCCGGTCGGCGCCTTCGTGCCGACGAATGAACGCGACATTGCCACCGCCATCGACATCGCACGCGACCTGAAGGTGCCGGTGCTCGCGCGCGGCGGCGGCACCAGCCAGTGCGGCCAGACCACGGGCGCCGCGCTGGTGATCGACAACAGCAAGCATTTCCGCCGCGTGCTCGACGTGAACCTGGAGGAGGGCACCGCCACCGTCGAGCCCGGCCTGGTGCTCGACCACCTGAATGCGCAGCTCAAGCCGCACGGCCTCTGGTATCCGGTCGATGTGTCGACCAGCGCACAGGCCACGCTGGGCGGCATGGCGGGCAACAACTCCTGCGGCTCGCGCTCCATCGCCTACGGCAACATGGTGCACAACGTGCTGGGTGCGAGCGCCTGGCTCTCGAGCGGCGAGTTGGTGGAGTTCGGCCCGCAATCCACGCTGGGCGCCCGCGCGGCGGGCATCGCGAAGTTCGTGCACGGGCTTGCGCTGGCGCACCGCGAGCAGATCCACGCCCACTGGCCCAAGGTGCTGCGCCGCGTCGCGGGCTACAACCTCGACATCTTCGACAACCAGAGCGAGCGCCCCTACACCGCCGACGGCAGCGTGAACCTCGCGCACCTTCTGGTCGGCGCCGAGGGCACGCTGGCCTACACCCGGAGCCTCACGCTCAAGCTCGCGCCGCTGCCGCGCGCCAAGGTGCTGGGCATCGTGAACTTTCCGACCTTCCATGCGGCCATGGATGCGGCGCAGCACATCGTGAAGCTGGGGCCCACGGCGGTGGAGCTGGTCGACCGCACGATGATCGAGC
This sequence comes from Variovorax sp. 01T439_2, assembly GCF_056398445.1. Lineage (NCBI taxonomy): Bacteria > Pseudomonadati > Pseudomonadota > Betaproteobacteria > Burkholderiales > Comamonadaceae > Variovorax > Variovorax sp. 01T439_2. Next base: position 123 of record NZ_JBFTPJ010001037.1, on the reverse strand, counting down.
TGAGCCTTGCCAACCCGGCCTTCAAGCCCACGGTGGAAACCGCGCTGATCGGCAAGCCCGCGGCCATCCTGCTGGTCGAGTTTGCCGGCGCCGACAAGGCCGCGCTGCTGCCACGGCTCAGGC
>NZ_JBFTPJ010001036.1:0-1968 GCF_056398445.1 Variovorax sp. 01T439_2 | reverse complement strand
GACTATTTCGTCAGTCAGTTGAGCATCGAAGAGCGCGAGAGCGCCTTGTCAATTTTGATGTTCTACGTGGGCGCGAAGCTCTGACAGCCTGCCGGGTCGGGCTGGTTCCTCGCCGCGGCCGGCGGCACCGCCAGCAGATGGGCGCCGACCTGGCCGCTGCGATCAGGGCTGCGGAAGCTCTTCCCCATCCGATCTTTAAGCCTTCCGCATTCATCAATGCTGGCGCCTCTCCGCGGCTTGGGCGCTGGCCCGGCGTCCTCGGTCCCTGGAGGCCATGGTGGCCTGCCTACCGCGGGTGCCCATCTACATCTCTTGCTGAATGGGATTAGAGGGCGACGGCATTAAGAGATACCAGATCGCACAAGGACGGGGCACCTCGACACTCCTCGTCGCTCGTGCTCAATGGGCCACGTCATCGGGTTGGCCCCAATATTGCATGAGGCAACAAGGCTACTTAACATAGCCTGTCGGATAGGTTTGCACGGGCCAGTATCCGGCTTTGAGGTAGTTAAACCCAAAGGATTTGCCATGCTCTCTCGTCGAACACTCCTGACCGCCGCCGCCGTTTGGGGCCTCGCGCATCAAGCCGTCGCGCAGGATTACCCCATCCGCCCCATCAAACTCGTGGTGCCATTCGGCGCGGGCACGACCGCGGATATCGTGGGACGCGTCTTCGGGGAGAGCATCGCTCGACAGATGGGCCAGCCGGTCGTCGTTGAAAACAAGGCTGGCGCTGGTGGCAACATTGGCGTGGATATGGTTGCCAGGGATTCCGCAGATGGATACACCATCCTGCTCGGCACCGTCGGAACACATGCGATCAACCCTACGCTCTACCGCAAGCCCACCACCAACGCGCTCAAGGACTTCGCGCCCATCGGCTTTGCCGGCTCTACCCCTACGCTGCTTATCGTGTCGGCCAACTCGCCCTACAAGACACTGAAGGACCTGCGCAACGCTGCATCAGGCGGGAAGAGCCTCAGCTTCGCCTCTGCGGGCAACGGCACTTCAGGGCACCTGGCTGGCGAGCTGCTCAAGACTCGCCTTGGCGGCGACATGGTACATGTGCCCTACAAGGAGGGCGCAACAGCGTTAAACGACGTGATCGCGGGCCAAGTGGACTTCATGTTCTACCACCCTGTGGCGGCACTTCCTCACATCCGCGCGAACAAGTTGCGAGCACTCGGCGCTTCAACTGCGCAGCGAACCTCGATTGCTCCGGACGTCCCAACAATCCAGGAGCAAGGCGTGGAGAATTTCGACCTGATGGCATGGATGATGCTCTACGCTCCTGCGAAGACCGCTCCTGCTGTACTTGCAAAGTTGCGGGACGCTGTCTCGAAAGCTGCCATGACCGAAGGGACCAGAGCCAAGTTGGTCGCGTTGGGCCTCGAGGTTCCACTGATGGACGAGCGACAGCTCGCGCAGTTCAGCAAGGCCGAGATTGAAAAGTGGTCCGAAATCGTGAGGCTATCCGGAGCCCACATCGATTGAGCCATACCAGGCGGAGGCAGAGCCGCCCCTGGTCTTCGGCGACCTTCCTGCGCTGCCGGGGTGCGGCAGCTTGATCGAAGCCGATGACCGGTCATCATCCGGCAGGTTGCCAGACCTCATGCGCCCGATGTGAGCTCGAAGCTGTCGGAGATCAATTCCAACACTAGCTTCTCTGGCACCGTTCTATCCAAAAGCACCGAGAGCCAGTGCTCCTTGTTCATGTGGTAGGCCGGAAGGATCCCGTCCTTCATCCTGAGGGATCCCACAATTTCCGGCCTGCTCTTGACGTTCACAATGTCAACAGTGCCGTCGCTCGAGAGCCCAAGCTTCTTCCGCTGTACGGTCGTGAACAGCGCATACCACCTGCCGTTGTCTTGATGCCTGAACACCGCGTATTCCGGAAGCTTTGCCCACGGATGATCCGGACGGGTACGGTACCGCTTCTGGACAGATTTCATTACCGCGGCCTTCAGG
>NZ_JBFTPJ010001035.1:0-1969 GCF_056398445.1 Variovorax sp. 01T439_2 | reverse complement strand
GGATTTATCAGTGACAAAAATGAAGGTAATCTCAGGAAGACCTGCGTTTTCTCTTCCTTTTTGTCAGAGGGCTCCGCTCAGCTCACGGGCCGCGGCGCGCACCGGCTCGATGTGGCGCGCGTCGTAGCGGTGCGCCGGCATCGTCAGCGTGACCGCCGCGGCCAGGCGGCCGTCGGCATGGAACACCGGTGCCGAGATGCCGGCCAGCTCGGCCGTGCGGTCGCCCACCAGCGCGCAGTAGCCCTGGGCGCGGATCTCGTCGTACAGCTTGCGCTCCCTGGCGCCGCGCGGGCGCTCGGCCTCGGGGCCGAAGGCGATCAGCACGCGCGCGCCCGCGCCGCGGTCGTTGGGCAGCAGGTCGCCCGCGCGCACGTGGTCGCGCACCACATGCGAGGAATCGACACGGAACTGGCACAGCCGCACCCAGCTGTCGCCCTGTTCCTGCCGCACGTGGTACGCCGCGCTCTCGCCCGTGGCGGCGGCCAGCGCGCGCAGCACCGGCAGCACGATGCGGTCGAGCGACAGCGACGCCGCATAGAGGCCGTGCAGCCGAGCGATCTCCGCGCCCAGCGCATAGCGCCCGTCGTCCTGCCGGCGGATCAGCCGCGCATGTTCGAGCGAGGCAAGAAGCCGCAGCACCGTGCTCTTGTAGAGCTGCGTGCGCTCGGCGAACTGCGCGAGCGTGAGCGCCTCGTCGCCGGGTTGGAAGGCCGAGAGAAGGCTCAGCGCGCGGTCGACCGCTGCGGCGCCGCCGGGCGCGGCATTGAGGTCTGAAACCGATTCGGTCTGGGCTTTGCGGGGCATGGCGTCGGCTTGACAGGGAAAGTCGTTCGGCGGTTTAATTCTGTTTAACGGAATTTAGTTCTGCAAGATAGAACTGTCAAGCGATCGATGCCCGGTCAGGCGATCGCTCCAAGGAGACGAAACCGATGACACCCCCCGACGTCCTCATCAGCGAGGTCGGCCCGCGCGACGGCCTGCAGTCGGTCAAGGCCACCATGCCCACGGCGGACAAGCTGCGCTGGATCGATGCACTCCACGCGGCTGGCGTGCGCGAGATCGAGGTCGCCTCCTTCGTGCCCGCCAGATTGCTGCCGCAGATGGCCGACGCCGCCGAGGTGGTGCGCCACGCCATCACCTTGCCCGGCCTCACCGTGATGGCGCTGGTGCCCAACCGCAAGGGCGCGCAGGCGGCGCTCGAAGCGGGCGCGCACAAGCTCACGATGCCGGTTTCGGCCAGCGTGGCGCACTCGCTTGCCAACGTGCGCAAGACGCCGACCGAAATGGTCGAGGAAGTGCGCGCCATCTCCGAGCTGCGCCGCGCGATGGCGCCGCATGTGAGGCTCGAGGCCGGCATCTCCACCGCCTTCGGCTGCACGCTGCAGGGGCTGGTGCCGGAGGACGACGTGATCCGCCTCGCCGCGCAGTGCATCGAGGCCGGCGCGGAAGAAGCAGGCCTGTCGGACACCGTCGGCTATGCCAACCCCGCGCAGGTGCGCCGGCTCTTCAGGCGCCTGCGCGCCGAGCTCGGCGCGCACGCCGGCGCCGCCCACATGCACAACACGCGCGGCCTCGGCATCGCCAACTGCCTGGCCGCCTGGGACGAGGGCGTGCGCACCTTCGACGCCTCGCTCGGCGGCCTTGGCGGCTGCCCTTATGCGCCCGGCGCCTCGGGCAACGCGGTCACCGAGGATCTCGTCTTCATGTTCGAGGCCATGGGCGTTCGCACCGGCATCGACATCCAGAAGCTCATCGCGGCGCGCGCGCCGCTCATGGCCGGCCTGCCCGGCGAACCGGTCTACGGCATGACGCCCGAAGCCGGCCTGCCCAAGGGCTTTGTTCAACAGACAACCACCGCACATGCCTGAATCCCAACCCCTGCCGTACGCCGGCGTCCGCGTCGTCGAGTTCACCCACATGGTGATGGGCCCCACCTGCGGCCTGCTGCTGGCCGACCTCGGCGCCGAGG
>NZ_JBFTPJ010001034.1:0-1972 GCF_056398445.1 Variovorax sp. 01T439_2 | reverse complement strand
GTACCAGACCGCTTCGGGATAGACCACCGCCACCGGGCCGCCGGCGCAGCGGTCCAGGCAGCCCGCCTTGTTGACGCGCACCTTGCCGGGACCGGCCAGCCCCGCCTCCTTGACCTTCGCCTTGCAGCGGTCGAAACCCGCCTGGGCGTTGTGCAGGGCGCAGCAGTCTTCGCCGTTCTTGCGCTCGTTCAGGCAAAAGAAGATGTGGCGGCCGTAATAGCCGCGCGGCGCGGCAGAAGAGGAACTGGGCATCGGTAGATTTTAGTGACGCCCGCCGCAGGCCATCAGCCTGCCGGCCGCCCCCGGCGCGACAGCGCGGCCACCACATAGGCAAGGACCGCGAACGGCCACAGCCACCCGAGCCACTGCGCCAGCCCGTGGAAGCGGATGAAGCGCCCCTGCTCCCAGGTGGCGAGGGTCTGTGCGAAATAGGCGCTCTCGGGCGCCTGGTTCAACAGGCTCAGCTGGATCACCAGCGCCACCAGCAGCAGGGCCGCGCAGAGCCGCCGCGGCGCTCCGAGCAGCAGCACGCCGGCCACCAGCGCCGTCGCAATGCCGACCTGCACCGGCAGGCCCAGCCAGGCCCATGCGTGCTCGGGGCCGTAGCTCAGCGCCGCCGACAGCGCCGAGGCGCCGATGCCCGCCAGCAGCGTGAGCGGCAGCAGCACGGCACGCCGGGCGACCGTGCGCGTCACCATGAAAGCCAGCAGGCACGGCACCAGGGCACCGAGCATCACGCACAGCAGCTCGACGGCCGGCACCAGCGGCTCCAGCTCGAACTGGCGCAGCGGCATCCAGTCGATGAAGGGGGTGTCGAGCAGCCACTCGGAGACCGCGACTTCGAGCCGCTCGAACACCTGGCCGAGGCCGAAGGTCACGGCTGCCGGGAACAGCAGCGCCAGCGGCCACAGCGCGAGCAGCACCAGCGCGCCGCGCGAATCCTCGACGAACCACAGCGAGCGCGTGCGGCTCCAGTGCGCCACCGCGCCGAGCCGCTCGAGCCCCGCCGCGAGCAGGGCCCCCAGCAGCGCTCCGGAGCTGTTCAGGCCCAGGTCGACATTGGAGGGAATGCGCGCAGGCAGATAGCTCTGCAGCGTTTCCATGGCAAAGGCCACGGCCGCGCCGGCCAGCGTGGCGCGCAGCACCGCACGCCAGACGCTGGCGTCGCGCCGCGTCCGCAATACCGCCAGCGCGCACAGGAAGCCGAAGGGCACGTAGCCGCCCACGTTGATCGCGAAGTCGAAGCCCGTCCAGTACTTGGGCCACGAGGCCGACAGGTAGGCCCACGGCGCAATGCCCTGGTCGCGCCAGTCGGCGAACGGGTACAGGCTGGCATAGACGATCAGCGCCGCGTAGGCCAGCGCCAGGGGCAGCGCGGCGGACTTGTGCTGCGTCTCCACCTTGGCTTTCAGGCTCAGAACGGCTTGACGACCACCAGCACCACGATGCCGAGCAGCAGCAGGACCGGCAGTTCGTTGAACCAGCGGTACCAGCGGTCGTTGCGCTGGGTGCCCCCGGCCACGAAACGGCGCAGCAGCACGCCGCAGGCATGGTGATACCCGATCACCGCCAGCACCAGCGCCAGCTTGGCATGCAGCCAGCCGTTGCCGGGGCCGCGCCCGATGCCATAGCCCAGCCAGAGCCAGAGGCCGAAACCCAGCGCCGGAATGGCCAGGAAGGTCGTGAAACGCAACAGCTTGCGTGCCATCAGAAGCAAGCGCTCGCGTTCGGCCACGGACTCGGGCGGCACCATCGCCAGGTTGACGAAGATCCGGGGGAGGTAGAACAACCCCGCGAACCAGCTGGCAATGAAGACGATGTGAAGAGATTTAACCCAGAGCATGGGGCCAGTTTAGTGGCGGGCCGCGCCGTGCAGGCCGGGCTTTGGCGCCGGCGCGGATGCAGCGGGCAAAAAAAAGCCCGACGTCTTCACGTCGGGCTGGGAAGCCCTTTTGCTGTCACACATCAAGGC
>NZ_JBFTPJ010001033.1:0-1973 GCF_056398445.1 Variovorax sp. 01T439_2 | reverse complement strand
GGAGGCGGCGGCCCTGCGCTGCATCGTGATCGACCTGCTGCAGGGCACCAACACGCCGCTGGTGGTAATGGGCGACTTCAACGACGACCCGCACAGCGTCACCACGCAGCTGGTGGCCGCCACCTCCGAGGTGGCCTACGACAAGGCCGCGCGCGACGTGGCGCTGTTCAACGCCTACGAGATGCAGGGCGAATCGGCACTCAAGAAGGACGTGGCCTATTCGCACATCCACCAGGGCTTTCCGGCCGTGCTCGACCAGATCTTCGTGAGCGAGGAGTTCGTTGCGACGAGCCGGCGCAGCCTGGGCGACGTGCGCCGGGTCGACTACTTCAACGACCACCTGCACGAAGGCCGGGACCGCTCGCGCTCGGACCACGGCTTCGTGCGCGCGCTGCTGCGGCTGCGCACCGACTGAGCCGAAAGCTCAGGGCATGCGCCGGCCGCTCTGGCGGTCGAACAGGTGCACGCGGTTGGCATCGATCGCCAGGCCCACGGTCTGGTCGGGCTGCGCGTCGACGCGGCCATGCACCGCGAGCACCAGCTTCGCTTCGCCGACCTGCACCAGCAGTTCGGTCTCGGCGCCCGTGGGCTCGACCACGATCACCTGCGCATCGACGCCGCTGCCGCCGCCCAGTGTGATGTCGCCGGGGCGGATGCCGTAGTGCACCGGCTGGCCATCGGGCGCCGAGGTGCCCGGCGGCACGGGCCAGCGCGCGCCATGTGCCTCGACATGGCATTCGCCGCCCGAGCGCCGCACCGTGCCCTCGATCACGTTCATCGACGGCGAGCCGATGAACTGCGCGACGAACAGGTTGTCGGGACGGTCGTACAGGTCGAGCGGCGTGCCGATCTGCTCGACGATGCCGTCGTGCATCACCACGATGCGGTCGGCCATGGTCATGGCCTCGATCTGGTCGTGCGTCACGTAGACGGTGGTGGTCTTCAGGCGCTGGTGCAGCGCCTTGATCTCGGCGCGCATCGCCACGCGCAGCTTGGCGTCGAGGTTGGAGAGCGGCTCGTCGAACAGGAACACCTTGGGGTCGCGCACGATGGCGCGCCCCATGGCCACGCGCTGGCGCTGGCCGCCCGACAGCTCGCGCGGATAGCGCCCGAGCAGTGCATCGAGGTTGAGGATCTTCGCGGCGCGCGCCACGCGCTCGTCGGTCACCGACTTCTCGGCATTGCGCAGCCGCAGGCTGAAGCCCATGTTCTCGCCGACCGTCATGTGCGGATAGAGCGCGTAGCTCTGGAACACCATGGCGATGTCGCGGTCCTTGGACTCGAGGTCGTTGACCACGCGGCTGTCGATCATGATCTCGCCGCCGCTGATGTCCTCCAGGCCCGCGAGCATGYGCAGCAAGGTGGACTTGCCGCAGCCCGAAGGCCCGACCAGCACCACGAACTCGCCATCGGTGATGTCGAAGCTCAGGCCCTGGATGATCTGGACCTTGCCGAAGGATTTCTGGATATTGCGAAAGGATACGGATGCCATTTTTATTCCCAGGGTTCGCTCAGCTCTTGACGGCGCCTGCAGTGAGGCCGCCCACCATGTAGCGCTTGAAGGCGTAGTAGATCGCCGCGGGCGGCAATGCATAGATGAGGCCGGTGGCCATCAGCAGCTCCCACGGCGAATCGTCGGCCGAGAGGAAGTTGCCGAGCGCCACCGCCAAGGTCACGCTCCTGTCGTTCGACAGCAGCAGGAAGGCGTAGAGGTATTCGTTCCATGCCAGCAGCAGCGAATAGGTGCCCACCGCCACCAGCGACGGCACCATCAGCGGCAGGTACACCAGGCGGAACAGCTGCAGCGGCGAGGCGCCGTCCATGCGCGCGGCCTCGTCGAGCTCGTAGGGCAGCTTGTCGGAGGCCTGCTTGAGCACCCAGATGCAGTACGGCGAGGCGATGGTCACCATGGCAAGGATCAGCGCCCATTGGCTGTTGAGCAAGCCGTAGTTGCCCATGGTCTTGTACATGGG
>NZ_JBFTPJ010001032.1:0-1975 GCF_056398445.1 Variovorax sp. 01T439_2 | reverse complement strand
AGGTAGTGCCGTTCGACAGCAAGCTCAGCCCCGCCGAGAGCCTCAATGCGCTCAAGAGTGCCTCAGACAAGGGTATTCGCTACATCACAGCCGGGGGCGGCTCAGCGGCGGTCGCTGCGTTGATAGATGGCGTGAACAAGCACAACGCTCGTAATCCGGGCAAGGAGGTTCTGCTCCTTAACTATGCCGCAGTCGATCCGGATCTCACCGACAGCAAATGCAGCTACTGGCATTTCCGCTTCGACGCCAACACCGCCATGAAGATGGAGGCGCTAACCACTTTCCTGAAGGACGACAAGGACATCAGGAAGGTCTACCTGTTCAACCAGAACTACGCGCACGGCCACCAGATGGTGCGCCTCGCGAAGGAAAACCTGGCGCGCAAGCGGCCCGATGTTGAGATCGTCGGTGAAGACCTGCACCCCTTGGCGCAGGTACGGGACTTCGCACCCTACATTGCCAAGATCAAGGCCTCGGGTGCAGATACGGTGATTTCCGGCAATTGGGGCTCGGACCTAGCGCTGCTGATCAAGGCCGCCAACGAGAGCGGCTTCGACGGCAAGTTCTATACCCTTTACGCCGGCATGACGGGCACCCCTGCCGCTTTGGGAGAGGGCGGCGGCGGCCGTGTGTTTCAGATCGCCAACAACCATTACAACATGGGCGGCGACATAGGCAAGTGGACAGCCGAGTTCAAGGAACGGTTCAAGGAGGATCTGTATTTTTCCCAGGTCAGCCACGTGTTCATGAGCCTGGGCGAAACCATGGCCAAAACCCGATCCACGGATCCTGTAAAAGTCGCCGCAGCGATGGAGGGCCTGCGCTTCAAGGGTTTCAACGGAGAGGTCGAGATGCGCAAGACCGATCATCAAATGCAGCAGTCGCTGTTTATGACGGTCTGGCAGAAAGCCGACGACAAATATCCTTACAGTGTCGAGAACACTGGAATGACGTTGGCACCGGCCCGAGCGTTTCCGGCCTACATCGCGAGCACACCGACTAGTTGCCAGATGAAGCGGCCCTGATGCCAGCGACGGGGCCGGTGCAACGCTTGGGCGTAAGCATAGATAGGAATCGCGTGCCGTGGTCACGCAGCTACGGGCGTAAACGATGTCAATTGGAACCGGCGTGCCGGTCGATCTTTTGCCAACCATCGGTCATCTTCCCGTTTTTGGACGAGACAAACGCCGAGGCGAGATGAGCACCCAGAATCGATCGATGAACCTGTTCGATTTTTTCGACGACCGACGCCCCACAAAACGGTAGCGATTGCTGTGGTACGGCATCAGATCGATAGCCGGAGCACGATCTAGAACCAAGTCAGAAATTACCTGGGCTGAGCCGCATGCCATCGTCCAACCCATTGCACCGTGGCCGCAGTTGAGCCAGAGATTTCGATGCTTCGCCGATCCAAGAAAGGGCAGATTGTCCGGACTCATCGGGCGCCTGCCGACCCATTTGGAAGGCGCGCCACACGCGGAAGAGGAGAAGGTCGGAGAAGGTCGTCCAATACCCGTGGCGCGCGCAGCAATGTGATGTCGGGAAAATCGTTCATATGGATCGAGAGATTGCGAGCGGCAGACGTATGACTGGTTCGACCAACTTGTCGCCGCTACCGCTCGGCTGCGTGCGAAGCCTCGTCGAGGTAGCTAAATTCTTTGTACCGTGCCCTGAAGCACCACGCGTTGGCCGCCGGGAAGCACCAGGACTGTGTTGACCGAGCCTGCGTCGTAGTTGACAACCTGCGCCACGACCAGACCGTCGGCCTCGGTCCATGACAACAGATGCTGTTCGGGGTGCAGCGGTACGCGGTCGACGACTTCCTTTCCCTCACGGCCCTTGTTCTCGCCGGCTACGCAGCGCCAGCGCAACGCATCATCGTCGTCGACATCCACTTCGTAGACGACGCCCCCTGGGTACTCGAAACGGAAACGGCCCAGATGCGGGGCTGCAGGTGCGGTCATTATTTTTCTCC
>NZ_JBFTPJ010001031.1:0-1976 GCF_056398445.1 Variovorax sp. 01T439_2 | reverse complement strand
GCGTTGTCCTGCACGTGGCCCATGTAGGCCGCCACCGTCTCGCGGCCGAACTGCGCGACCATGGCCTGGAGCTCCTGCACGCCCTTCTCGTTGGCGGCGATCTGCGCGCGCAGGTCGGCCAGGTTCTGCTCGATGTTGCGCGACGGATGGGCGCCGCTTCCGAGCAGCGCGCGCAGTTCGGCTTCGCAGAGGCGCCCGCCCTCCACCAGCTTGAAGTTGTCGATCAGCACGCCCTCGTCGCCGATGGTGGCCGAGAACGGCGGCATCGAGCCCGGCGTGATGCCGCCCACGTCGGCGTGGTGGCCGCGCGAAGCCACGTAGAACGACGGCCGTGCGTCGCCCGACTCCAGGTACACCGGCGTGACCACCGTGATGTCGGGCAGGTGCGTGCCGCCGTGGTAGGGGTCGTTCAGCACGAAGACGTCGCCGGGCTTCATGCCGGGATTGCCGTCGATCACGGTCTTGATCGACTCGCTCATCGAGCCCAGGTGCACCGGCATGTGCGGCGCGTTGGCGATCAGGTTGCCCTGCACGTCGAACAGCGCGCAGGAGAAGTCGAGCCGCTCCTTGATGTTGACCGAGTAGGCGGTGTTCTGCAGCCGCAGGCCCATCTGCTCGGCGATGTTCATGAAGAGGTTGTTGAACACCTCGAGCATCACCGGATCGGCGCTGGTGCCCAGGGCCTGCGTGGCGACGCGCGGGCGCACGCGGTGCAGCTCGATGCCGGCCGCGGTGGCGCGCGCCTGCCAGCCGGGCTCGATCACCGTGGTGGCGTTGCGGCCCGCGAGGATGGCGGGGCCGTCGATGGAAGCGCCGGGCTTGAGCGCCGCTTCGTCGAACAGCGCGGCATCGCGCCAGCCTGCGGCTTTTTCGTCAGCCTCGCAGTACATGCGCACGGCCGCGAGCGGTTCGGGTGCATGACTGGCCGCATCGGCCTGTGCGGCTGCGGGCGCTGCGCGCTCGCCAGTGCCCACCGCCTCGACCGTCACGGCCTCGATCACGAGCGCCCGCTCGGCCATCAGGAACGCGAAGCGGCGGCGGTAGCCGGCTTCGAACTCGCCCCGCATCGCGGCGATCGCCTCTTCGGCCGCACCCGCCATGGGCAGCGCGCAGGCCAGCGCGGTGTCGGTGCCTTCGTAGCGCAGCTGCACGCGGTGCAGCGCGGCAATGGCCGCATCGGCCACGCCCTGCTCGCGCAGTTCTCCTTTGGCCTGCGCCGCAAGAGTGGCTGCCGCATCGCGCGCCGCGGYCAGCCCCTGCGCATCGAGCCGACGCTCCAGCGCCAGCTCGCGCATCGCGAGCTGGTCGGCCAGCCCCATGCCGAAGGCCGAGAGCACGCCCGCGAGCGGATGCAGGTAGACGCTGCGCATGCCCAGTGCATCGGCCACCAGGCAGGCGTGCTGGCCGCCCGCGCCGCCGAAGCACTGCAGCGTGTACTGCGTGACGTCGTAGCCACGCGCCACCGAGATGCGCTTGATGGCGTTGGCCATGCTGGCCACGGCGATGCGCAGCGCACCGCTCGCCACTTCTTCGGCACCCACGGTGCGGCCCGTGGCTTCCGCCATGCGGCGCGCCATGGCTTCGAAGCCGCGCCGCGCGGCCACCAGGTCGAGCGGCTCATCGGCGTTCGGCCCGAAGACATGCGGAAAGTGCGAGGGCTGGATCTTGCCGAGCAGCACGTTCGCATCGGTGGTGGTGAGCGGACCGCCGCGCCGGTAGCTGGCCGGCCCCGGGTTGGCGCCGGCCGACTCCGGCCCCACGCGCAGCCGCGCGCCGTCGAAGGCGATGACCGAGCCGCCGCCCGCAGCCACGGTGTGGATGCTCATCATCGGTGCGCGCATGCGCACGCCGGCCACCTGGGTTTCGAAGGAGCGCTCGAACTCGCCGGCGTAGTGCGACACGTCGGTGGAGGTGCCGCCCATGTCGAAGCCGATCACGCGCGCGTGGCCGGCATCGAGCGCGGTGCGCACCATGCC
>NZ_JBFTPJ010001030.1:0-1980 GCF_056398445.1 Variovorax sp. 01T439_2 | reverse complement strand
GTGAAAGCGTAGTCATTGTTGGTGATGCTTGCCGTGCCTGCGCGGCTGTCGCCATAGAAGTCGGTGCCGCTGCCGTTGTTGTTGACGATGGTGGCCGTGCCTGCGGTGCTGGTGCCGTTGAATCGGGTGTAGCCGTTCTGGTTGGTGATGGACAGCGATCCCGCATTCACGCCGGTCTCGAACGTGAGCGACGCGTTGACGATGACGGGTCCGCTGCCCAGGGCTCCGCTGGCTGTCGCGATCAACGACCCGTCGTTGACAAGGGTGCCGCCGCCGTAGTTGTTGGTCGCGCCGAGCACCAGCGTGCCGGCGCCGGTCTTTTGCAGGCTGCCGCTGCCGGAAAGCACGCCGTTGAGTGTCAGCGCCTGCGCAGGATCAATCTCGAAAGCCGCACCGCCCGCTCCCACCGTGACATTGCGCGTGCCGGCGGTCGTGCCGGTGGCGCGCAAGGTGCCGCCGTCGAGCGTGAGCGTGCCGGCCGAGCTGCCGAGGGCGGCGTCGTCGGCAATGGCGAGCGTGCCGCCCAGCACGTGCCAGGGCGTCAGTTCGGTGGTGGTGCCGGTCAGCGTCCAGGTGCTGGCGCCCGTCTTCTCGTAGCGGTCGAAGCCGCGGTAGGTGGCGGCGCCGAGCGAGGTGGTTCCATCGGTCAGCGCGCCGGCCAGGCGCAGCACATTGCCGATGCCGTTCGCAGTCAACGTCCCGGTGATCACCGAGCCGCCCTGCAGTTCGAGCGAGTTGTCGTTGCCGGTGATGCGCACCGCATCGCCACGCGTAGCGCCGTCGCCGGCGAAGCCCCCGGTCAAGATGCCGGTGTTGACGATGGTGTTTGTGTTGCCGCGGATGCGCAGGCCCGCGCCGCCGATGCCGTTGGCAGCGCTGTTTCCGCCGGCACCRCCCGCACCTCCCACCAGCGCGCCGGTATTGAGCACCGAGTTGCCGCTGGACTCCAGCGCCAGGCCGGCACCGCCTTCGCCGCCGCCGCCCACCAGGCCGCCGGTGGTGACGGTGCCGCCACTTCCGCCATTTCCGCCCGTGGCCGTGCCGGTGTTGTTGACAATGGCGCCTCCGCCTTGCAACACGATGCCATCGCCGCCGCCGCCACCGCCGCCGGCCCATTGGCCGACGCCGCCGTTGCCCCCATTGCCGCCCGTGACCGTCAGGCTTGAATTGTTGACCACTGCATTCGCGGCGACGGCCTGAAGGCCCGCGCCGCCACCGCCGCCGCCGCCGGACAAGCGCCCAATGCCACCGTTGCCGCCGTTGCCACCCAGGAGAGTGGTCCCACCTACCACGGTGATGGATGTGTCGGTGGTGTACACGGCCGCACCCCCACCGCCGCCACCGCCGGCGCCATAGACAGGGTCGGGGTCGGCAACGCCGTTGGTTCCCGACGCCCCAGTGGCGGAGCCCGCGGCACTGGTGGCGCCTACCGCGCCGCCCGTACCGCCAGCCCCCGCCGCACCGTTGCCGCCAGCACCCCCGGCTCCGGCTGTCGGCGCCTGTCCATTGCTGGTGGGGTACTCGCCGACGCTGCCGCCCCCGGCTCCGCCGCCATTTCCCGCGCCGCCGCGGCCGCCGGTGCCTCCGGCCACCATGGCTGCGCCGCCGCCGGCGGCCTGCGCGGAGGCCGTTCCCGGCAGGCTCACAAGCGCCAGCAGGCACACGGCCGCCGCGGCGGAAGACGAAGCTCCTCGCCTGCGCCGCCGTGAAAGCTCCGAAACGGCCACCCACGCGCCCAGCGCAGCGTTCCAGACGCTGCAATGAATGTTGTTCATGCCCTCGCTCCTCGTATTGATTGGTATTGGCTATGCGGAACCTGTGGTGCAGGTCGCCGCATGCCAAGCGCCCTGGACGAGCATCACGATGGAGGCCGTCAGGATTTTTTGAAACGATAGTTAACATGTGAAGACATTTCTTCACAACTCCGGTTTTATGCCAGAGCGCGTGTCTTCTTTCAACTGCTTGTGTGAGGACGAGAGC
>NZ_JBFTPJ010001029.1:0-1980 GCF_056398445.1 Variovorax sp. 01T439_2 | reverse complement strand
GGTGTCGACCTCGCACCCGCTCGCCTCGCAGGCGGGGCTGCGCATGCTGCAGCAGGGCGGCAATGCCGTCGATGCGGCCATTGCCACCGCGGCCGTGATGACGCTGGTCGAGCCCGTGAGCAACGGCCTGGGCAGCGACGCCTTCTGCATCCTGTGGGACGGCAAGGAACTGCACGGCCTCAACGCCTCGGGCCCCGCGCCCAAGGCCTGGACGCCCGACTACTTCAAGGCCAAGTACGGCGCCGACGCCGCCACGCCGCCGATGCGCGGCATTGATTCGGTCACCGTGCCGGGCGCGGTGCGCGGCTGGGTGGCGCTCAGCGAGCGCTTCGGCAAGCTGCCTTTCGCCGACCTGCTGGCACCGGCCATCGACATCGCCGAGCGCGGCTACCTGGTGCCGCCGGTGGTGCAGCAGAAGTGGGCCGCGGCCACGCCGGTGCTGGCATCGGTGGCGGGCTTCGCGCAGACCTTCATGCCCTGGGGCCGCGCACCCGAAGTGGGCGAGCTGTTCCGCTTCACGGCCGCCGCGCGCGCGCTCAAGGCCATTGCCCGCACCAAGGGCGAGGCCTACTACAGCGGCGAGATTGCCGAGGCGCTTGCCAGGTTCTCGAAGGAGCAGGGCGGCTCGCTCACGGTGGCCGACCTCTCGGCCTACCAGCCCGAATGGGTCAAGCCGATCTCGCGCGACTACCGCGGCCACACGCTGCACGAGATTCCGCCCAACGGGCAGGGCATTGCGGCGCTGATCGCGCTCGGCATCTTGGAAAAGTTCGACATCGCCTCGCTGCCGGTCGACTCGGTCGCTTCGCAGCACCTGCAGATCGAGGCGATGAAGCTCGCCTTCGCCGACGTCTACCGCTATGTGTCGGAGCCATCGTCGATGACGGTGACACCCGCGCAAATGCTCGATGACTCCTACCTCGCATCGCGTGCGAGACTCATCGACGTGAAAAAGGCACAGGACTTCAAGGCCGGCAACCCCGTCAAGGGCGGCACCATCTACCTCACGGCGGCCGACGAGAGCGGCATGATGGTGAGCTTCATCCAGAGCAACTACATGGGCTTCGGCTCGGGCTGCGTGGAGCCCGAGTTCGGCATCAGCCTGCAGAACCGCGGCCATGGCTTCAGCCTCAAGGCCGAGAGCCCGAATGTCGTGGCGCCGGGCAAGCGGCCGTTCCACACCATCATCCCGGCCTTCCTCACCAAGGACGGCCAGCCGGTGATGAGCTTCGGCGTGATGGGCGGCAACATGCAGCCGCAAGGCCACATGCAGACGCTGGTGCGCATGCTCGACTACAGGCAGAACCCGCAGGCCGCATGCGACGCGCCGCGCTGGCGCTTCAATGCGGGGCTCGAGATCAACGTCGAGGCCGCAATGAACCCGGCCACGGTGCAGGGCCTGCGCGAGTTCGGCCACCACCTGGACGTGATCGACGACTCCTACCAGGACTTCGGCGCCGGCCAGTTCATCTGGCGCGCGGGCGATCCGTCGGTCGAAGGCTACGTGGCCGCCAGCGATCCGCGCCGCGATGGCCTGGCGGCAGGCTTTTGACGGCTACGCGATGATCGGGGAATGACCAAGTCCGCCGTACAGACCGGCATTCCCTCTTCTTCAGCCAGCGGCGCAAGGAGCCTTGCGCCCGGCCTCATCCTCGCCTCGCTCGGCGCGGTCGCGTTCAGCGGCAAGGCCATCATCGTCAAGCTGGCCTACCGCTACGGCGTGGATGCGATCACGCTGATCATGCTGCGCATGCTGTTCGCGCTGCCGCTGTTCGCGGTGATGGCGTGGTGGGCCGGCCGCGGCAAGCCCGCGCTCACCTTGCGCGACTGGTTCGGCGTGGCCGGGCTCGGCTTCTCGGGCTACTACCTGGCGAGCTTTCTCGACTTTGCGGGGCTCGCCTACATCTCGGCCAGCTTCGAGCGGCTCATTCTCTATCTCAACCCGGCCAGCTTCGAGCGGCTCATTCTCTATCTCAACCC
>NZ_JBFTPJ010001028.1:0-3703 GCF_056398445.1 Variovorax sp. 01T439_2 | reverse complement strand
GCCCGGGCCGATGCGCATGCGGCGCTTGCGCAGGTCGGCGAAACGAACGATGGCTTCCACCAGGTCGTCGCTGGTCGAAAGCTCCAGTGCGTCGACACCCGCTTTCGATAGCGAGGCGCGCAGCGTGGCCTCGCGCTCGGCGGCCAGCCGCGCGAAGCGCTTGCGGAAGCCGGCGTCGTGCGTGTCGACCCAGAGCTGCTCGCCGGTTTCCGCGTCGCGCAGCGGCACCAGGCCGAGGTCGGGCAGCTCGAGTTCGAGCGGGTCGAACAGGCGCACGGCAATGACTTCATGCCGCTGCACCAGCTGGCCGAGCGGGCGTTCCCAGCCGGGCTCGCTCAGGAAGTCGGACACCACGAACACGGTGGAGCGGCGCGGCATCAGCGTGGCGGCCGATTTCAGCAGGTCGGCCAGGCGCGTCATGCCTTTTTGCGCGGGCGCGGCCTCGGCCTTGCCGGCGCGGCGCTCCATCGCATGCAGCAGGTGCAGCACGTGGCGGCGGCCGCTGCGCGGCGGAATCACCGCCTCGAGGTCGGTGCCGTAGACCAGTGCGCCCACCCGGTTGCCGTGGCGCGTGAGCAGGCGCGCGAGCACGCCGACGAAGCCGGCGGAGATCTCGCGCTTGGCCTTGAGGCCGGAGCCGAAGTCGACCGAGCGGCTCAGGTCGAGCACGAACCAGGCCGCCATCTCGCGGTCTTCGGTGAAGACGCGCACATGCGGCGTCTGCAGGCGGGCGCGAGCCGGCGCACCGCGCGTTCCGTTCCACCGGCCTCGGCGATGAGCCGTTCGTCGTTCGCGGCCGCAGGGGCCTTACGCCACCAGCTTTTCATGTTCGAGCGGTTTGGGAGGAGCGGGGACTGCACGCATGATCTTCTCGATCAGGCTGTCGGGTGTGAGGCCTTCGGACAAGCCTTCGTAGGAAAGCGTCACGCGGTGGCGCAGCACGTCGGGCACCAGCGCGGTCATGTCCTCGGGCAGGGCGTAGCTGCGGCCGCGCAGCAGCGCGAGTGCGCGTGCGCCTTCGGTCAGGCTGATGCTCGCGCGCGGGCTCGCGCCGAAGGTGATGAAGCGGCGCATGTCCTTCAGGCCGTGCTTGTCGGGCGTGCGCGTGGCCGACACCAGCTTGACCGCGTACTGGATGAGCGAGGGATCGACGTACACGCGCCGCGCCTCGGCCTGCAGGGTGGCAAGCTGCTCGGTGCTTGCCACCGGATTGACCTCGACCAGCGAGCCGATCACGCGCTGGACGATGACGAACTCTTCCTCGTCGCTCGGGTAGTCGACCAGCACCTTCATCATGAAGCGGTCGACCTGCGCCTCGGGCAGCGGATAGGTACCCTCGGTTTCGATGGGATTCTGCGTGGCCATCACCAGGAAGGGGCGCGGCACCTTGTGCGTCTCGCCGGCAATGGTGACCTGGCGCTCCTGCATCRCTTCGAGCAGCGCGCTCTGCACCTTGGCCGGCGCGCGGTTGATTTCGTCGGCCAGAAGCAGGTTGGCGAACACCGGGCCCAGCGAGGTGCTGAACTCGCCGGTCTTCTGGTTGTAGATGCGCGTGCCCACCAGGTCGGCCGGCACCAGGTCGGGCGTGAACTGGATGCGCTTGAACTGTCCGCGCACGGTGTCGGCCAGCGTCTTGATGGTGAGTGTCTTCGCAAGGGTGGAAAAGGGGTTCTCTGTGCTCATGCGGGGCCTCTCGGTAAACAACAATCGAAAGCGTCGTGGGATGTTCCTGGCTAGAACGGCGGCGAGCCCGCGGCCGAGGCCGCGTTCTCTATGGGCACCGCAAAGCCGATGCCGATGAAGGTGCGCTGCTGCGTGGGGTTGAGGATGGCGGTGACGATGCCCAGCACCTCGCCGTCCATGTTGATCAGCGGGCCGCCCGAGTTGCCGGGGTTGGCGGCCGCGTCGAACTGGATCAGGTTGCCCAGTTCCTGCTTGCCTTCGGGCGAGCGGAACGAGCGCTTCAGGCCCGACACCACGCCGGCCGACACCGAGGGGCCGATGCCGAACGGAAAGCCGACCGCGGCCACCTGGTCGCCGGGCTGCAGGTCTGCGGTCGAGCGCATGACGGCGGGAATCAGGTCGTCGGGAATCTTCTGGGCCTGCAGCACCGCGAGGTCGTTCTCGGGTTGCACGCCGGTGATGGTGGCCACGGCCTCGAGTCCGTCGGAGAAGGTGACCTTGATGGTCTCGGCGCCGGCCACGACGTGCAGGTTGGTGAGGATCACGCCCTTGTCGACGATGACCACCCCGGTGCCCACGCCGCGCTCGACCTCGCCCGGAGGCGCATCGGCTTCGGGCGGCTTGCCCTTGGCCATGTTGCGGCCGCGCTTCTGGGTCTTGGCCTCGGGCGTGGCCTTCTCGGGGCCGTAGCCGACCACCCGCACCACCGAGGGCCGCACGATCTCGGCGGCCTTTGCGGCGGGCGAGGGAAGCGTGTGGGTCTGCAGCGTGCGCAGCACGGCCGAATCGATGTCTTTCTGCGTCAGCGCCTTGCCCTGCCGGGGCCACCAGGTGGCGCCGCCTGCAACCAGCGCGGCGCACAGCACGAGGAGGAATGCGAAGCTGCGCCGGCCCGGCTGCCAGCCGGCCTTCGCGTGCGGCGGGGGTGGCGCGCCATTGCCTGCTGCGCCCTCGGGCGACGGCACGGCAGCCTCTTGGGCCGCGGAATCGGCCGCTTGAGGCAGCGTGCGGGGCGAACGGCTGTAGAAAGCGGGCCTGCGCATCGGGGCACCTCCGGCAAGGGATGACGGGTCAGTAGGGAGTCACAGTAGCACGCTTTCTTCTGCCTTGCATCCCTTCGGGCATCATCTGGCCATGGCTGTTTTTGTCGATACCCACTGCCACCTCGATGCGCCCGAATTCGGTGCGGAAATGCCGCTCGTGCGTGCACGGGCCGCCGAAAGGGGCGTGGTGCTGTGCGTCATTCCCGCGGTGGCGGTCTTCAACTTTGCGACCGTGCGCGAGCTCGCGCGGATGCAGGGCGATGCCTATGCGCTGGGCATCCACCCGCTGTGCACCGGCAATGCAGAGGAGGGCGACCTGGAGGCGCTCGATGCCGAGCTTGCCGCGCACCGCGGCGATCCGCGGCTGGTCGCGGTCGGCGAGATCGGCCTCGACTACTTCGTGGAAGGGCTGGACAGCGACAAGCAGCAGCACTTCTTTCACACTCAGTTGCAACTCGCGCGCAAATACGATCTGCCGGTGCTCATCCACGTGCGCCGCTCGGTCGACAAGGTGCTCAAGCACCTGCGGCAGACCGCGGCCGGCCGGCCGTGGCAGGGCATTGCCCATGCGTTCAACGGCAGCGAGCAGCAGGCCGCGGCCTGCATCGGGATCGGCCTGAAGCTGGGCTTCGGCGGCGCCGTGACCTTCGACCGCGCATTGCAGCTGCGGCGGCTGGCGGCCACGCTGCCGCTCGAATCGATGGTGATGGAAACCGATGCACCCGACATCCAGCCGCATTGGCTCTACCGCACCCAGGCGCAGCGCGCGGCCGGCGAAGCGCAGGGCCGCAACGAACCGGGCGAGCTGCCGCACATCGCCGAAGTGGTGGCGCGGCTGCGCGGCATCGGCATCAATGAACTGGCCGAAGCCACCACTCGCAATGCGCTCGCGGCGCTGCCGCGGCTCGAAAGCCTCCTGTCCAGCCACCACTCGCAATGCGCTCGCGGCGCTGCCGCGGCTCGAAAGCCTCCTGTCC
>NZ_JBFTPJ010001027.1:0-2001 GCF_056398445.1 Variovorax sp. 01T439_2 | reverse complement strand
AGTGCCAGCAGCAGGCTCCTGCAAAGCCAGTCAAACCGAATCTTCGAGCCAGAAATCATGAAAGTTGAACCAGTTGTAGGGATAGGCGCGGCACAGGGCATCCAGGCGCGCCACGTAGGCTTCGACCGCCGCGCGGATGCGGCGTTCCCGCTCGGCGGGGTCGGGCGCCCGCTCGCTGAAGTCGGCCAGCAGGTCGAACCGGACATCGTAGCGCGCCCCGCCGCCGTAGAGGCCGGCCATGAAGAACACCTTGCGCCGCAGCAGCGCGGCCAGGCGGAACGGGCCGTCGTCGAAGCTGGCCGGATGGCCGAGGAACGGCAGCACGATGTTGTTGCCGCGCTGCTGCGCGGGCTGGTTCTCGCTGCCAGGCAGGGTGCGGTCGACCAGCATGCCGCCCAGGCCGCCGCCGTCGAGCCAGTCGCGCAGCGCGAGCATCGAATGCGGGCGGCCCAGCGCAATCACGTGCGGCCGCAGCCCGGGCAGGCTGATGGCGTTGAGGATGGCCGTGATGCGCTGCGCGTTGTCGGGGTACATCAGCATCGCCAACCGCAGCTCGTGCTTGTGCAGGCTGTTGTGCTTGCAGGCACCCATGGCCTCGAAGCTGCCGACGTGCGCGCCGAGCAGGAAGGCGCCGCGCCCCTTCAGCGCCTCGGCTTCGAGCGCCTGGTTGCCCTCGACCCTCACGTCGAACAGGTCCATGCGCCCGCGCAGGAAGTACACGCGGTCGAGCACCGTCGAGGCAAAGGCATGCAGCAGGCGGTAGCCGTCGAGCCAGCCGGCATGCGGACCGATGGCCCTGAACAGGTAGCGCTTGATGTGGCGCCGCGGCGCGGGTGCGAACAGCAGGAAGTACAGGCTGATCGGCGGCAGCAGCAGGCGCGTGATGCGGCGCCCGCACACCAGTGCCATCAGGCAGATGAAGCGCAGCGCCAGCATGTTGCTGCGCTCGGGGGTGTGCGCCCAGTCGCCGCGCTGGCCTGCCTGCGCCGCGTYTTTCACGGCGCGCGTCTCGGCGTCGGTGTGATCCATCACGCAGACTCTGGCACGGCGGCCCAGCGGCCGGTGACAGCCAGCACGCCGTCGCAGCGCACGTCGAAGCGCACGCCGCGCGCGGCGCCGGACTCGGGCTGCAGCTCGATGGAGAGCATGCTGCCCGGCCGCACGGGTGCCAGGAACTTGGCGGCCGCGAGCGTGGGATGGGCACCCAGCCGGGCGRCCAGCGCGGGCACGCGCTGCACGGCTTCCATGACCTCGGCCAGTATCAGCGCTCCCGGCAGCAGCGGCTGGCCGGGGAAGTGGCCCGCGAATGCCGGATGGTCGACCGGCACCGCATGGGCCAGCTGCACCGGTGTGTCGTCTTCTGCCAGCTGCGCGAGCGCGAATTCGCGCAGCGCGCGCGCCGTGAGCTTGCCGGTGCCTTCGCGCGGAAAGGCCTTCACCTGCACCACGCGGCGCGGCACGAACACCGGCTCCAGCCGCTGGCGCAGCGCGGCAATGATCTGGCCGGCCGAGAGCGTGGGCGCGACCACGAAGGCCACCGGACGCACCACGCCGTCGGCCACTTCGTCGGGCAGCCAGAACGCGCCGTCCTCGACGCCCGCGATGCTGTTGAGGTGGTAGTTCAAGTGCGCGAGCGAGCTGCGCCGGCCCGCGACATGGATCAGGTCGTTGGCGCGGCCCAGCAGCCGGAAGCGCCGTGCGTCGAGCAGTTCGAGCACGTCGGCCATGGGCGTGGGCTCGGGCAGGAAGTCGCCGCTGAAGATGAAGCGCTCGGCCCCGTCGCCCTCCCCTGGCTGGGCGTGCACGCGGATATCTCCGAAGGTCTCCCAGACTTCGCTCTGCGTGGTGCGGCGGGTGGCGACCTGGCCGGACTCGGTGCTGCCGTAGATCTCGATCAGCACGCCGCCGAGCGCCTGCTCGGCCTGGGCCGCGAGCTGCGGCGAGAGCGGCGCGGTGGCGGAAAGCACCAGGTCGACCGGCGGCAGCTCGATGCCCGAGAGC
>NZ_JBFTPJ010001026.1:0-2006 GCF_056398445.1 Variovorax sp. 01T439_2 | reverse complement strand
ACCAGCGGATGCGTGAACTGCCCGGCCGCGCCCATGCCGTCGGCGGGGATCGCGCCCGCATGGGCGGAAACGAAGTCCATCAGGCCGAAGCTCAGCGATTGCACGCGCGGGTGCGCCGCGATCTCGAACGCGTTGTGCACGGCCAGCGGCGATTCGATCAATACGTGCAGCGGCAACGCATCGGCATCGGCCGCCTCGAGCGCCGCCACCGCCTGTGCGACGTCGGCCACGGACTCCACCTTGGGCACCATCAGATGGCTGAGCCGGTGGCCGGCACGGCCGGCGATGGTGATCACGTCGCCGGCAAAGGCGGGATGGTCCACCGGGTGAACACGCACGCCCACGCGCATGCCGGGCTTGGCGGCCAATGCCAGTTCGGTCACGAGCGCGGCATGCTCCGCCTCGCCGCCCACGGGGGCGCCGTCCTCGCAGTCGAGCGTCACGTCGAACACGCAGGCACCGAATTCGTCGGCCATCTCGGCCTGCAGCGCGAGGCTCTTCTTCATGCGCACCTCGACGCCGCTGTAGTGGTCGCACACCGGCAGGCTCACGGCCCCGGCCTGCGCGCCGAGCAGCACTTCAGCGGGATGGGCGGCTTTGGTCATGCTTTTTTCTGCGCCACGATGAACATCCGCGGGAAGGCGAGCAGCCGCTTGCCGTCGGTGCGCACGGGATAGGCCCGGTCCACGCGGCGCTCGTATTCGGCCAGGTAGCTCGCCTGCAGGTCGGCCGGCAGGCGGTCGACGAAGGGCTTGAGCCCCGTGCCGCGCACCCATTCGACGATGGCCGCGGCATCGGCCATCGGGTGCTGGTAGATGGTGTGCCACACATCGACCCTGGCCGCGGCAGGCGCGAGCAGGTCGTAGTAGCCGCCGAGCGGCAGCAGCAAGGTGCGCAGCCGGTCGGCATTGCCGATGGGCTCGGCCCAGGGTGCCTCCGCGGCCACGGCGCGCATCAGGCGGTGCGTGGGCTCCTCGCGGTTGTCGGGCATCTGGATGGCGAGCACGCCACCGGGGGCCAGCGCAGCGAACAGCCGCGGGATCAGCCGCTCGTGATCGGGCACCCACTGCAGGGCTGCGTTGGCGTAAATGAGGTTGGGCGCTTGGTCTTGCGGCGCCCAGGTCGCGATGTCGCTCAACTCGAAGCGTGCCTGCGGCAGGCGCTCGCGCGCGCTCGCCAGCATGGCTTCGGAGTTGTCGGTTCCGACGACTTTCGCCGTCGGGAACCGGTTGGCCAGCAGTTCGGTGGAATTGCCCGGGCCGCAGCCGAGGTCGACCACGTGGGCCGCCTCCGGCAACGGCACCCGCGCCAGGAGTTCCTGTGCGGGGCGGGTGCGCTCGTCCTCGTAGCGACGGTAGAGCGCGGGGTTCCAGTCGAGCATGCCGGCGGCCTGGCTCAGATCAGGTGCGCGACGCCGGCCTGTTCGCCTTGCAGCTCTTCGAGCGTCTTGTTGATGCGTTCCTGGCTGAAGGCGTCGATTTCGAGGCCTTCGACCAGCTTGTACTCGCCGTTCTCGCAGGTGACCGGGAAGCCGAACATCGTGTCCTTCGGAATGCCGTACTGGCCGTCCGACGGGATGCCCATGGTGACCCACTTGCCGTTGGTGCCCAGGGCCCAGTCGCRCATGTGGTCGATGGCGGCGTTGGCGGCCGAGGCAGCCGACGACAGGCCGCGGGCCTCGATGATGGCCGCGCCGCGCTTGCCGACGGTCGGCAGGAAGGTGTTGGCGTTCCATTCCTGGTCGTTGATCATCTTGGCGACGCTTTCGCCCTTGATGGTGGCAAAACGGTAGTCGGCGTACATCGTGGGCGAGTGGTTGCCCCAGACGACGAGCTTCTCGATGTCGGCCACGGCCTTGCCGGTCTTGGCGGCGATCTGGCTGGCGGCGCGGTTGTGGTCCAGGCGCAGCATGGCGGTGAAGTTCTTGCGCGGCAGGTCGGGTGCGCTCTTCATCGCGATGTAGGCGTTGGTGTTGGCGGGGTTGCCGACCACCAGCACCTTGACGT
>NZ_JBFTPJ010001025.1:0-2007 GCF_056398445.1 Variovorax sp. 01T439_2 | reverse complement strand
GGCTATCGCTGGTCGATGGTGCAGGCCGCGCGGCGCCTGGGCGTGCGCGGCTGGGTGCGCAACCGCCGCGACGGCAGCGTGGAGGCGCTGGCCTCGGGCCCGGCCGCTGCGGTCGATGCGCTGGTCGCATGGGCCCGCAGCGGGCCGGACGGCGCGCGCGTGGATGCCCTCGATGCCGTGGAGGCGCCCGCGCCCGCCGAGCCGCCATCGGACTTCGTGCAGCGCGAAACGGCGTGAACCGCGGCGCTGGCGCGATCTGCAACGCCGCTGGCAGGCATTGCAACCCCTGCGGCGGGCGTGGCCGAGCATGCAAGACGCAGACGGCCGACAATCGGCGGGCGCTCTTTTCTTTCTCCAGCGAACCCAGAGACATCCCATGAAACTCCCCGCCAAGGTCCAGATCATCGACGTCGGTCCGCGCGACGGACTGCAGAACGAGAAGCAACCGGTCTCCGCCGAAATCAAGATCGGCCTCGTGCACCGCCTGCAGGACGCCGGCCTGAAGGAGATCGAGGTCACCAGCTTCGTGAGCCCCAAGTGGGTGCCGCAGATGGCCGACAACGCCGAGGTGATGCATGGGATCAAACGCAAGCCCGGCGTGCGCTATTCGGTGCTCACGCCCAACATGAAGGGCTTCGAGGCCGCCATCGCCGCGCCGCGCGAGGAGTGGCCCGACGAGATCGTGGTGTTCGGCGYCGCGAGCGAGGCCTTCAGCCAGAAGAACATCAACTGCTCCATTGCCGAGAGCATCGAGCGCTTCGCGCCCGTGGTGGCCGCGGCGCGCGAGAAGGGCATCGATGTGCGCGGCGCCATGTCGTGCACCGTGGGCTGCCCCTACGAAGGCGAGGTCGCGCCCGAGCGCGTGGGCATGCTGGCAAAGCTGATGAAGGACATCGGCGTGCAGCGCGTGGACGTGGCCGACACCATCGGCGTGGGCACGCCGCGCAAGGTGAAGGCCGCCATCGAGGCCACGCTGGCGCACTTCGGCGTGGACCAGATCTCGGGCCACTTCCACGACACCTACGGCCAGGCGCTGGTCAACACGCTGGCCTCGCTGGAGCTGGGGGTCTGGAACTTCCAGTCGTCCTCCGCGGGCCTCGGCGGCTGCCCCTACGCCAAGGGTGCGACGGGCAACGTGGCCACCGAAGACGTGGTCTACATGCTGCACGGCATGGGCATCGAAACCGGCATCGACCTGGACAAGCTGATCGACGCCGGCGTGTACATCAGCGAGGCGCTGGGGCGCGAGCCGAACTCGCGCGCGTCGAAGGCCCTGCGCATCAAACGGGCGGGTTGAACGATGTGCGGCGCTGAACTTCATTCGCTGCCCGAGGGCGTGCAGCGCGTCTCGCGCATGCTGCAGGACGCGGGCCACCCCCATTCGCCGCGCATGCTCGACGACGCCTGCCGCACCGCCCAGCAGGCGGCCGACGCGCTCGGCATTTTGGTCGGGCAGATCGCCAAGAGCATCATCTTCCGGCGCAAGAGCGACGACGCGGCGGTGCTGGTCATCACCTCGGGCGACAAGCGCGTCGACGAGAAGAAAGTCGATGCGCTGGTCGGCAAGACCGGCCGCGCCGATGCGGAGTTCGTGAAGGCGCGCACCGGCTTCACGATCGGTGGCGTGTCGCCGGTGGCGCATGCCACGCCGCCGGTGGTGCTGATCGACCGCGAGCTGTTCCGCTTCGAGGAGATCTGGGCTGCCGCGGGCCATCCGCATGCGGTGTTCCAGCTGCGCCCGCAAGACCTCGAGAAGCTCACCGGCGCGCCGGTGGCGGACGTGGTGTGAACGCCGAGGCCGCGCTGACGCTGGCCGAACGCGCCGAGGCGGTACAGCGCCCGGCCGCCGGCGATGCACCCGATGTGCCATCGCCCTGCACCTCGGTCTGCCGCATGGACAGCCAGAGCGGCTTCTGCGAAGGCTGCCTGCGCACCCTCCCCGAGATCGCGGGCTGGAGCCGGATGGACGGCGCGGCGCGGCGCGGCGTGTGGCGCGCGATCGAGCTG
>NZ_JBFTPJ010001024.1:0-2010 GCF_056398445.1 Variovorax sp. 01T439_2 | reverse complement strand
CAGCATCTCGTCGAGCTGCTGGGCCGACTTGGGCACCGGGCTCATGGCGCCGAGGTCGGCGCGCCACAGATGGCCGCCCTGCCAGATGACCAGCACCAGCGCAGCCACGCCGAGCCCCGCAAGCATCCAGCGCAGGTGCGGCAGGCCGCGCACGAGCACGCCGGCCGCGCGCGCCATGTAGCGGCGCATGCCCATGCCGGTGGCGCCATCGGGCGCGAGCATGGGCAATGCGTAGCGCGTGGCCAGCGCCGCGGCCACGAGCCCTGCGATGGAGAACACGCCCAGCTGCGCCAGGCCCGGGAATCCCGAGAACACCAGCGCCGCGAAGCCGCACACCGAGGTCAGCAGCCCGAGCCGCACGGTGGGCCAGTGCACATCGCGCCAGCGCGCCCAGCCGGTGCCGGCCACGGCCGCGCCGCGCGCCTGGATCAGGTAGTAGATGGCGTAGTCGACGGTCTCGCCGATCAGCGTGCTGCCGAAGCCCAGCGTCATGCCGTGCACCGAGCCGAACACCACGCTGACCGCCGCGGTCCCCACCACCACGCCGGTGGCCACGGGCAGGAACGCGATGACCAGCGCGCGCGGCGACGCGAAGGCCAGCAGCAGCAGGCCGCCCATCACGATGCCGCCCACGATCGCGAGGTGGATCGCTTCGGTCTTGATCTTGTCGCGGCTCAGCACCGAGAACACGGGCGGGCCGCTCAGCAGCAGCTTCGGCCGGGTGGCCTCTTCCATGCCGCGCGTGGCGGCATCGAAGGCCGCGTGCACGCTTGCAATGGTTTGCGCCTGGGCGTCGAGATCGCTGCCCGCCGCGCGCGTGGTGACGATCATGAGCGCCCGCGGCGCGCTGCGCGACATCCAGACGCCGTCTTCGCTGCGCGGCGCGCTGGCCGGCGTCAGCTCGACGGCAATGCGCTGGGTCTCGCCGGTGGGATCGCGGTCGAGCAAGGGCTTGATCGCGTTGCCGGCCGGCGTGCCGAGCATCGACAGCGTTTCGTAGATCGCGTCGCGCAGGCCTTCGGCGGTGAAATGCTCGGGCCGGACGCCCGGCGAAAGCTGGTAGCGGTGCGCGAAGACCCAGGTGCCGGCCTCGCTCCAGTCGCCGGTGTCGCCGTTCTGGATCAGGTCGAAGAGCCGGCTCTCGCGCATGGACTTGGCCACGGCGCGCGATACGGCCGCGCGCTGCTCGGCACTCGCGCCGCCCTCGATGCCGAGCATCAGCGTGCGCGAGGCCACGCCGCTTTGCAGCTGCTCGATGAGCACCTGCTGCCGCGCGTCGGGGCTCTTGGGCAGGAAGGCGGAAAGGTCGGCGCTGAACTGCGTGCGCGCGATCTGCAGCGCGCCGCCGAGCAGCACCAGCGCCCAGACCAGCAGCACCAGCGCCCGGCGCTGCCAGCCCGGCGGGCCGCGCTCCCCGGTCTCGCGCTCCTTCACGGCGTGGTGCGTCCAGCGGCACCCGGGCGCTCGGGCGTGATGCTCATCACCGAGCGGTCGCCGCCGACGAACTCCATTTCAAGGCCCAGCACCTCGCCGGCACGGCCGCTGATGCGGATGCTGCGCACCTGCGCCGCGAGCCGGCTGTCGGCCGGCAGGAGGTCGAGCGTCCAGTTGGCGGCCGAACCGCTCACCGTGCTGCGGAAATAGCGCTGCAGCGTGGCGCCATCGCCGGTCAGCGTGCCGCGCATGGCTTCGACCAGGCCGAGCAGCTCGGGCATGCTGTCGAGCGTCAGCGTGCGATTGCGGCCGCCGCGCGAGAGCGTCAGCGTGTTGCCTTCGACCGCCATGGTTTCCACGCGCGGCGACAAGGTGCGCCGCACCAGCTTGTCGGGCGCATCGAAGCTCAGCGTGCCGCGCGCATCGAGCGGGCCTTCGAGGCCGTGCACGAAACGCTGCTCGGTGAAGCGGGCCTCGCCGCTCTTCTGCTTGGCAAGCAGCACCATCAGGTCGGGCAGGTCGAAGGCCCACGCCGGCGCGGCGCAGAAGGCCAGTGCCAGCAGCAGGCTCCTGCAA
>NZ_JBFTPJ010001023.1:0-3306 GCF_056398445.1 Variovorax sp. 01T439_2 | reverse complement strand
ATGGCGCGCGGCACCGGCTCGGCCGCCGGCCGCACGCGCAGCGCGCCGCCGTGCGCGAGCAGCAGCGATTCGATCACCTCCGCGCGGCTCGCGACCCACAGGCGCAGCGCCTCGTTCCACGCGAGCGGCGGCCCCGCGCGCAGTTCGGCGTAGTAGGGATAGGGATCGGCATGCGTGACGGCCGCGACGGGGTCGAGCGGCATGCCGTCGAAGGCGGAGGGCGTGGGGCTTGTGTTCATGCCGCGCAGTGTGCAATTGCCGCCGCCGCCACACTTCGGCCGCGAACGAAGTGTGGGATGCGGCGGCGTCTTAGGATCGGCGCATGGACACGAGCTCTTCTTCTTCCTCCAATGCCGACGTGCAGCTGGCCCGCCTGGCCGGTGCCATCGCCGAGCCCGCGCGCGCCCGCATGCTGAGCTGCCTGATGGACGGCCATGCGCGCACCGCGACCGAGCTGGCCACCGTGGCCGAGGTGGCCGCCTCCACCGCCAGCGCGCACCTCGCGCGCCTCAAGGAAGAGCGGCTGGTCGAGCTGCTCGTGCAGGGCAAGCACCGCTACTTCCGGCTGGCGGGCGACAACGTGGCGGCCGCGCTCGAAAGCCTGATGGTGGTGGCCGGCGCGCCGCGCACCGCGCAGTTCAAGCCCAGCACGCCGAGCCGCCTGCGCGCCGCGCGCACCTGCTACGACCACATGGCCGGCGCCGCCGGCGTCGCGCTGCACGACCGGCTGCACGCGCAAGGCTGGCTCAGCGGCCTGCAGAGCGGCTCGTACGAGCTCACGCCCGAAGGCGCCATCGCGCTGGAGAGCCTGGGCGTGGAGGTGGATGCGGTGCGCCGCTCGCGCCGGCGCTTTGYCTGCGCCTGCCTCGACTGGAGCGAGCGCCGCCCGCACCTGGGCGGCGCGCTCGGCGCGGCCTGGCTCCAGCTGTCGCTGCGCCGCGGCTGGGTGCGCCAGGAGCTCGACGGCCGCGCGCTTGCGCTCACGCCCAAGGCGCAGCGCGAGATGCCCGAGCTCTTTGCCTGAAGCGCGCGCTCAGGCCTTCAGCTTGAGCAGGTAGATCATCGGACCGGCCATCGCCAGGTCCAGCTCGAGGAAGCTCTCGAAATCCTTGCCCGCCATCCAGTACGCATCCCAGTTGTTGCGCTTGATGGTCTTCTGCCAGACATCGGCGTTGGTGGCGCGGTGCACCGCCTCGAGCAGCACGGCCCGGCGCTCCGCCGTCACCTTCTTGCCGGTGAGCACGCCGCGCCAGTTGGCCAGGTCGGCGTCCACGCCCTGCTCGCGCACCGACGGGCGTACCGTTGGAAAGACCCGCGCTGAACTCGCTGAAGCCCGAGATGCCCGCCACGGCCTTGCCGGTGGCAAGTGCTTCCACCACCTGCGCGCCGCCCGGGTAGGGCTGGTAGACCAGGCCCGCGGTGTTGCCGGCCACGCGGGCCAGCATGCCGGCGTACATGTGGTCCACGCCGCCGGCCGAGCCACCCGCGATGACCGCCTTGGCCGCATCGGTGCGCAGCTGGGCGATCAGATCCTTGGGCGTCTTGATCGGCGAATCGGCCTTCACGGCCACCACCTCGTAGTCGCTGGTGAGGCGCGCGACCGGCGCCACCTGCGCCATGGTGACAGCCGGCTTCTGCAGCGCCACCGCGCCGACCATGACCATGCCGCTCATCAGCAGGGTGTCGGGGTCGGCATCGTATTTCTCGACGTACTTTGCGAGGCCGATGGTGCCGCCCTTGCCGCCGATGTTCTCGTAGACCACATCGCCCGCCGCGCCCGAGGCCAGCAGCGCCGCGCCGAGCGCGCGGCCGGTCTGGTCCCAGCCGCCGCCTTCGTTGGCCGGAATCACGATGCGCAGCTTCGAAACGAGCTGCGGCTCGGCCGCGCCGGCCAGGCGAGGCCACAGCAGCGCAGGCCCGGCCCCGGCGGCAGCGGCCGCGCCCGCCATCCATGCATTGAAGTTGCGGCGAGAAAGCTTCCCGGGCGACGAGCGAGACATTTTGTTTCCGGTTGTGAGAAAGGTTGCCGGATGATGTCCGCGAAATGCGTCGCCCACCTACTTTCAAAAGTAGGTGAAAACCCTAGGTAAGCCCGGCGGTTACTGGAAGGCGACCTCCGCGAAGCTGCGCAGCTTGCGGCTGTGCAGCCGGGTCGAACCCTGCTCGCGCAGGATGTCGATGGCCCGCATGCCGATGCGCAGGTGCTGCTCCACGCGCTCGCGGTAGAAGTGGTTGGCCATGCCCGGCAGCTTGATCTCGCCGTGCAGCGGTTTGTCGCTCACGCACAACAAAGTGCCGTAGGGCACGCGAAAGCGGAAGCCGTTGGCCGCGATGGTGGCGCTTTCCATGTCGAGCGCCACGGCCCGGCTCTGGCTGAAGCGGCGCTGCGGCTGGTTGCCCGGCAGCAGCTCCCAGTTGCGGTTGTCGGTGCTCGCCACCGTGCCGGTGCGCATGATCTTCTTGAGGTCCGGGCCGGTGTAGCGCGTGACGTCGGCCACCGCTTTTTCCAGCGCGAGCTGGATTTCCGACAGCGCCGGAATCGGCACCCACAGCGGCAGTTCCTCGTCGAGCACGTGGTCCTCGCGCACATAGGCATGCGCCAGCACGTAGTCGCCGAGCTGCTGCGCGTTGCGCAGGCCCGCGCAGTGGCCCAGCATCATCCAGGCATGCGGGCGCAGCACGGCGATGTGGTCGGTGATGGTCTTGGCGTTGGCCGGGCCGACCCCGATGTTCACCATGCTGATGCCGCTGCAGTCCTCGCGCACCAGGTGGTAGGCCGGCATCTGCGGCAGGCGCGGCGGCGCCGTGCCCTGGCTGCCGTCGAGCAGGCCGCCGTAGTTGGTGCTGGCGCCCGCGGCCAGCCCGCGCCGGCGCGTGACCACGTTGCCGGGCTCGATGAAGGCCACGTACTCGCTCTTCTCGTCGGCCATGGCCTCGTGGCCCAGGCGCACGAACTCGTCGATATAGAACTGGTAGTTGGTGAACAGCACGAAATTCTGAAACCACTCGGGCGCGGTGCCGGTGTAGTGCCGCAGCCGGTGCAGCGAATAGTCCACGCGCGCGGCCGTGAAGAGCGACAGCGGCTGCGCCTCGCCCGCCAGCGCTTCGTAGGTGCCGTTGGCAATGCCGTCGTCCATCACGCCCAGGTCGGGCAGGTCGAACACGTCGCGCATCAGCGCGCGGCGCTCCTCGCTCATCGTGCCTTCGATGTGGTCGTTCTCGGCAAAGGAGAAGTGGATGGGGATCGGCTGCGTGCTGGTGCCCACCTCGATCTCGACCTGATGGTTCTCCAGCAGCAGGCGGAAC
>NZ_JBFTPJ010001022.1:0-2012 GCF_056398445.1 Variovorax sp. 01T439_2 | reverse complement strand
GGCCACCTGGCGCATGACGCGGGACGCGCGCAGCTGCGGCTCACGCCGCGCTTCCTGGACGAAGCGACGAGCTGGCTGCTGCACTTCCTGTCGTGGTTCGCCGATGCCGCGCATGCGGCGCGGCGGGCCGGCTGAGGCCGCCGCCGGCCGCGTTCAGGCCGCGTCCGCCTCCCAGGTGCGGCCTGCCGGATCGGCCAGCGCGAGCCGCATGGTCTCGATGAAGCGGCGCAGGCGCGCCGGCTGGAAGCGCGACGGCGGATAGATCAGGTACACCGGCAGCGGCGCCACATGCCATTGCGGCACCAGCTGCACCAGCCGGCCGGCGGCAATGTCCTCGTTCACCAGCCAGGCCGAGGCCATGCAGGCACCCAGGCCCATGCGCGCCGCGCTTTGCAGCGCATAGAGGCTGTCGGTGCTCATGCGCGGGCGGATCGGCACGCGCGCGACCTCGCCGCTCGGGCGGTGCGTGAGCAGCACCTCATTGCGATAGAAGGTGCGCAGCGCGAGCCACGGCAGTTCGGCCAGCTCCGACGGATGCGCGGGCGGCGCGCGCCCAGCCAGCACCGAGGGCGCGGCGACCACCACGCGCGGCACTTCCGAGAGCTTGAGCGCCACCGCCAGGGTGTCGGTCACCTCGCCGACCTGGATCGCGCAGTCGACGCCTTCGGCGATGAAGTCGGGCCGGCGGTCGTTCAGCAGCCATTCGACCGACACGCGCGGATAGGCCCGGAGGTAGTCGGCCAGCGGACCGACCAGCAGCAGCTGGCCCAGCGCATGCGGCGCCACCACGCGCAGCGTGCCTTCGGGCTCGTCGCCCACGCCGCGCAGGTCGGCCTCGAAGGCGTGCCAGTCGGCGAGCAGCTCCCGGGCGCGCTCGTAGCAGCGCTCGCCATCCTCGGTGAGCTTCATGGCGTGCGTGGACCGGCGCAGGAGCCGCACGCCCAGCGAGCGCTCCAGCGCCTGCAGGCGGCGGCTCACGGTGGGCTGCGTCGCGCCCATCTGGAGCGCGGCGGCCGAAAGGCTGCCGGCCTCGACGATATGGACGAAGGTCTGCATCAGTTCGATGCGGTCGGCGGCGGGAGAGGAGAGAGTCGACATGGCTTGCTTTATTCGCTTGGCGTATAGGCATTGTGCGATTCTCGAGACTACCAAGCCAAACCCTAAGCGTGCACATTTCAGTCATCGCTCGATATTCAAGGGTTAACACCATGTCTTCCATTCAAAATATGCATGCATCGGCTGGCGCCGCGCCGGAGGGGCGCAGCCTGCCGGGATCGCTGGTGCTGCTGCTGGCCACGGGTGCGGGCCTGTCGGTGGCGTCGCTCTACTACGCCCAGCCGATGCTCGGCGTGCTGGGCGCGGACATCGGCGCCTCGCCCCGCTCGGTGGGGCTCATTCCCACGCTCACGCAGCTGGGCTACGCACTCGGCATCCTGCTGCTGGCGCCGCTGGGCGACCGCTTCGACCGGCGCCGCATCGTGCTGGCCAAGGCGGCCGCGCTGTGCGCCGCGCTGCTGGTGGCCGGCGCCGCGCCGTCGATCGGCGTGCTGCTCGCGGCCAGCCTGGCGATCGGCCTGGCGGCCACCATGGCGCAGGACATCGTGCCCGCGGCCGCCACGCTGGCACCCGAGGCCTCGCGCGGCAAGACGGTGGGCACGGTGATGACCGGGCTGCTGCTGGGCATCCTGCTGTCGCGCGTGGTGAGCGGTTTCGTGGCCGAGCACTTCGGCTGGCGCGCGATGTTCATCGCGGCCGCGGCCAGCATCGCGCTGATCGGCGCGGCCGCCTGGCGCGGGCTGCCGCGCTTCCGGCCCACCACGCACCTGGCCTACGCCGCGCTGCTCGGCTCCCTGGGCACGCTGTGGTCGCGCCACGGCATGCTGCGCCGCGCCGCGCTGGCCCAGGCGCTGCTGGCGGTGGGATTCAGCGCGTTCTGGTCGACGCTGGCCGTGATGCTGCATGGCGCCCCCTTCCACCTGGGCAGCGCGGCGGCGGGCGCCTTCGGCCTGGCC
>NZ_JBFTPJ010001021.1:0-2745 GCF_056398445.1 Variovorax sp. 01T439_2 | reverse complement strand
AGATCGTATCGCGACGATGAAATATCGACTCATCGACTCCGGGCGGAATCCAACGGTTAGCCTTTATGCCACGATATCCAATATAAATTGGCGCATTGGCAATTTGCCTCAGATTCAACCGATAGCTAAACATCGAAAGCCACTCAAGCACTCTAGCCTTCCGCCCTTTTTCGAGAGAATAGTACTCTGGTTCGTAGGCCTGAACATAGTAATATTTTCTCGCCCCATTAATACCCGAGAATGCAACGGGGAATGTGGTTAGTGAGTGGTTGGCTAGAACAACGTCGTATCCAGAATCAATTTTTCTTAGCGCTCGCCACATTCCAAAATAGATGGACGCTGCATTTCCATGCGAGGAGAATCCATTTCTCCGAGTGTCTTCGTGGCGATCAGTTGATCGACCACGCTTGTCAAAGCGAAAAATTTTCGCTTGGGTCGGAAAATAGGGATCGGCCGATCTTTCGTCGACAAGGAAATCAACCTGATGACCATCCCTTAACCAATGGTTGGCCAATTCAGAAAGAACCCGGTAGCCACCAGCAGCACCAAAGCCAATTATGGGAATTAGTATTTTCATGAGCCAAGAAAGTCGATTTTTCCCAAAGTCATCGACACTCTCCTCTTTGCATTGGTGTTTTTTTAAGAATTTTCATGCATAAGCGACTAACGGGATTTTCCGATGCCGCCCCGATGCTTGCGAGCTGTGTCACAGCATAAATCGTCAACCCAAGAGCACCTACAGCGCCAGATATTGCTCCTGCGAATAAATTCCATTCAGCCAAGAGCTTCACGAGCACGCATAGCCCTAAAAGCGAACCCGATTTTTTCCAAATTCCCAATGACCACTGAAACCCGGTCTTTCGACGGGCGAGCCAGTACACCATAGGTAGGTAAATCAGATACATTCCGACAAATGCCATACCCGTGGCCTGAATTCCAAGCGCGCCCAACCCACACCAGCTTAAGAACACGAAAAAGCCGAATCCAATAGCTTCGGTAAGAAGAAATGCTCGCCCGTTCCCTGTGGCCAGAAGAACAAAGCCCAAAGGCCAACTGAGTACCTTAAGAAGATCTCCGATGATTTGCCAGCGCAGCACGCCTTGCGCCTCCTGAAAATCACCGGAATATAAGATTTCAATAACCCACGGCGCCAGACCCATCATCGCCAGCAGAACCGGCCCTCCCAGCAGCAGTGCAACCTCAGTTTGCTCATTCACCATGCGATTGGTGGAAATATCGTCGTTGATGCTTGCAGTCAAGCGAGGGTAATAATCCGTTCCCATGGCAGAAAGGACAAACCCCAAATAGGTCATGGAAATCTGCCAAGACGCCTGAAAATTCCCTAGGCCACCGGCTCCCAAGTTTTTCTGCACCAATATGCGAACTAATAACTGTGCAAGGGTGGCTAGCACCGCAGCAAGCATGAACGCGGCCCCTAATCCTGCCAACGTACGCCATTGCATAACTAGCAGTGACCAAGGCGTCGTTTGAGCGTGGATTTTGGGAAGCTTCCAAACAAAAAAGTAACCAACTAGGAGCGTACACAGCGGTGCACTCAACACAAAAGCCACTATGCCGGTTTGACCCCACCCAAGCAGCACGAAGATGCCGAGCATCGTCGACAATACGGCGGAGAAAATGCTCACGCGAGCGATGTCTGCAATTCGACGTAGCCCGTTAAGGAGTGCACCTTGCGAGCTAGCCCCCACAGTTAAAGCAACCCCGACTGCCAACCATTGAACCTGATCTGGTCCCAGCAAGACCGCGGCCACCTTTGTGCGAACCAAACCGATAAGAATATTCAGGACCGACGCCCCGCCGATAATGGCCGACGAGCGCAAGATCTGCCGATAAGACTTGCCGTCAGTCATCGGCCACGACACTGGCGCGAAGCGCAACAATCACTTCTTCCCCTTGCTTGGCGGACAAGTGTGGCCCCATGGGCAAGCTCAATACTTCCTCTGCCGACTGATTTGCAAGCGGAAACGCATTGATATGCCACCCCGCCGCCGCGTAAGCTTCTTGTCTGTGTGGCGGAATAGGATAGTGAATCAATGTGCCCACCTCCGCAGCCGCTAGGCGTTTAAGCAACGCATCACGCTTCGCATATCGGATCACGAACAGATGCCAAGCCGGATCAGCCCAATCCGGCACAAGGGGCAATACCAAGCCGATGCCCTTCAATCCCTCTAGATATTGCGCTGCTATTGACTTTCGCCGCGCGTTCCACTCATCCAGATGGGCTAGCTTGATCCGCAAAATAGCGGCTTGCAGAGGGTCCAGTCGGCTGTTGTAGCCCTGCACTTCATTCACGTACTTGACGCGCGACCCATAGTTGCGCAACACCCGCAACCGCTCGGCCAATTGCGCGTCGTTGGTGGTAATGGCGCCCCCATCACCCATGGCCCCCAAGTTCTTGCCCGGATAGAAGCTCCAAGCGACGGCATCACCGTGGCCGCCCAAGCGTTGACCCTTATATCGAGCACCGTGTGCTTGCGCGCCATCTTCCAAAATGCGGAGACCGTGACGCCGGGCAATGGAGAGAATCGGATCGAGATCGGCCGGTTGACCGTACAGGTGCACCGGCAAGATGACCCTGGTACGAGGCGTGATGGCTGCCTCGATCAGCTCCGGATCAATATTGTAGGTTCGTGCATTCGGTTCTACGGGCACCGGTGTGGCGCCGCACTGGCTTACGGCTAACCAAGTAGCAATGTAGGTATTGCTAGGCACGATGACCTCATC
>NZ_JBFTPJ010001020.1:0-2016 GCF_056398445.1 Variovorax sp. 01T439_2 | reverse complement strand
CATAGGTGAAGAAGCACGTACCTACGCCCATGATGTCGAACCAAAGCCACAACAGGACGCAACAACCGAGAGACAGGGGAAAAAGCAACAGCCAGCCAAACCATAGATCGGCTGAAGTGGCTAAATTTTCGCTGGTACCCCAAAACAGCAGTACACGGTCAAAAACAATAGGGTGAAGAGAAAAACCGTAGAACCCCCAGAAAATCAACAGACACGGGAGAAGAACAAATACCGTTCCGATGCCTGCTTTCCATTGCCGCTCCCACCCCGAGTTGCATAGCTCCAAGTAGGTTTCGTTCTGAGCGTAGATGCACCGCCCTGCCGGCAAGGCAGCATCACTGAGTTCTACACGCTCAACAGGCTTCAACAGTCTCTTGCTGCCGTCAGCCTGCACGCACCTGCGACCTTCTTCAATCGAACGCCTGCGTGCACGCTGATAGACATGCTCATTTGGGAACATCCTGAAATTCCTAGTGGTCCGATTGCAATTCAGCTCGCACATTGGCGAACTTCTGTAGCGTTTCTTGCAGGCTGGTGTGGATCGGAATTTTCTTCTTGTTCAATGGGCAATCCGTCAGCCAGTTGATCCATTCGTCTTCTTTGAGAAGAGAGATTGCAACCACAGAAGCGACAACCAAAGCAGCACCAATCAGGCCAAGCACTGCGCCGAGACTTGCTGCTGCCAGCCCCATGATCGAAATATCAAAGGCAACCACTGCGGTGCTTGCAATAGTGAATGCAGTACCCAAGACGCTCGCAATCTGTGCATTTCTTAACCCTCCTTGTCCTCGTCTGTCAGAAATCCGTGCATCGACGCCGTCGAACCAAACAGAAACCATCGCCGCAGGCAGCAAGAACTTGAACGCCATTTTCTGAAGGTTTCTGAGTTGCGTGAGATTCAACGAGTCCAAACCGATTTCCAGGACCTTTTCTTTGTACACATTGACGCCCCTGATGCCCTTGAAGATCGTCTCTTCGTACGCCTTGGCGCGCCAGTCTGCGATCGAGCCAATGCTCTGCAAGACGTTACCTGCCATCTCCGCAGCGGTGCGCCCGTCGGGGTTGACGATGAGCTGCCCGCCCTTCAACAAGCTGGCTCCAAAATCAAAGACGCCCCCCAGCATCGCAGCTCGTGAACCAGGCGCGGCGCCTCTGGCCCGGGCCATCGCTGCTTCACCGGCCTTGCCCTTTTGAGCCGTGGACAGCTTGGTCAGCTTCTCGGCCCGCCCAAGCATCTGCGCTCGCCTCACGTCGTCCGCACGCAACTGCAAACGCTCGGCCTCGTTCTCGACCGTGCGCCCTAGCGTAGTGATGCCGGTCAACGCCATATAGCGGACCAGCTGTGCTTCCTTGCGTGTCACCGGCAACGCGGCAAGACCTGCAACCATCTTGACGCTCATCAACGTCATCACATGCGCGGGCCAAGCCAGCTTGCGTAGCCTGCCGCTTTCGCCGATGGCGGGAAACGCATCCATGAACGCAAGAGCCTTGTCGCCGAGTCCGACGCGCCCCGCGAGCAGTTTGAGCTTGACTGCCAGGCTCTCCAGCAATGGAGCGCTGGGGTCGGGTCCCGGCAGCGCTGCTGGTTGCCCGGTCTGTCCTTCTTCCGACGCTTGCCGAAGCGATGCCAGGTACGCCAGATTGTTGAAGCACAACGTGCGCGACAAGGCGTTGTCACCCCAGAGGTCCAGTTGCTCCAGCCATTTGCGGCCCCAGTCATTGCTTTCGGTGCCCGCCAGGCACTGGGCCAGCTGAAGGCTCAGGTTCGCTCCACCTCCGGGTCGGTCTACGCGCGTGTCTTTGTTGCTGTAGCGCTCCATCACCTTGAAGAGAGAGGGACTGACCAGCCAGCGGCCTTGATCCTCTCCGAGCTTGGAACGCAGAGTCTCGGCCTTGTCACGCACAGTCTTGTGGACAGTGTCGGAAAAGTTCGTGGCCGTCGCTTCATCGAAAAGCCGCGCGAAGTTCGCGTCCATCTTCTGGGTAGCGGTCGCCTCTTGCTGCGCTCTGTTGCGC
>NZ_JBFTPJ010001019.1:0-2023 GCF_056398445.1 Variovorax sp. 01T439_2 | reverse complement strand
GGTGGCGCTCTTGGGCGTGAGGATGGTCCGCACGCGTCCGCCTGGCGGTGCGTTCACGCCCGTGTTGGGCGGCACGGTGGAACCGTTGACCGTGTAGGTGTCGTTGCTCTGGTCGTAGACGATGAGCGCGCCGGTGCTCTCGTCGTTGGGCGTGGCGCCGATCAGCCGGCGCATGACGGCATTGCGGATGAACTTGACGTTGTCGGCGCGGCTGTCGTATTCGATGACCTCGGATTCGCCCTCGATCCACTCGTCGGGCGCATTGCGCTTCTGCTTGTAGTAGGCCCTTTTGCCGGGCGCCGCCGTGACCACGCCGTACTGGTAGCCCTCGGCGTCCTGGCGCACGTCGATGCGCGCGCCGCGGATGATGATCGTGCCCTTGGTGACCAGCACGTTGCCCGTGAACACGCTCGTCTGCTTGAGGTCGTCGTAGCGCATCGCATCGGATTCGATGTTCATCGGCTTGCTGCGGTCGGCGGTCTCGGCCAGCGCGCCCGAGGCCAGGCCGGCCAGCAGCAGCGCGCCGGCGGCCAGGCGGCGGATTCGGCGAACGAAGGGGGTGGTGTGGGGATAGGAGGGCAATGTCATAGAGGCACGAAACTTGCTCTGAACCATTGTATGCGGCGGATCAGCACCAGCCACCAACGCCGATGAAAAAGGCCCGCCGAAGCGGGCCGGTGTCCCCATCGGGAGACACCGCGGAACCGGCTTTGCCGGGCCGCAGGTGCCGCCCCTGCAAGGGGGTGGGCGCAGCGGACACGAAGTGCCGCGCAGCCTGGGGGTTAGCCCTTTTTCGCTTCGCCGATCAGGTAGTTGGTGACCTGCAGCGCCTTGGTCATGTTGCCGGCCAGTTCGCCGTCCACGTACCAGCGCCCGTTCACTGCCAGCGCCGGCACGCCGGCCACCTTGTAGGCGTCGGTCAGCTGCGCGGCGCGCTTGGCCTTGCTGGCCACGCCGAAGGAGGTGAAGACTTCCTTGAACTTGGCGCCGTCCAGGCCGTTGGCCCCGGCCCAGGCAATGATGTTGGCGTCGCCGTTCACGTTCTGGCGCTGCTTGTGGATGGCGTCGAAGACCTTCGGCTGGAATTCATCGACCTTGCCCATGGCTTCGAGCGCGTAGTACAGGCGCTGCTTGGCCTCGACGTCGTTGCCCACGAAGGGCACGGGCACGCGGCGGAACGCCACTTCCTTGGGCACCGTCTTGAGCCAGGCTTCCAGCTGCGGCTCGAAGTCGTTGCAGTGCGGGCAGTTGTACGAGAAGAACTCGATCACCTCGACCTTGCCCGCCGGCGCGTCGACCGGCACGCGCTTGTCGAGCACCAGGTACTCGGTGCCGGCCTTGGGCGCGCGCGCCTGGGCGTGTGCGGTGTTGCCAGCCAGCGAAAGCAGGCCCAGCGAGGTGGCGGCCAGCGAAAAGTCACGACGTTTCATTGAAAGAGTTCTCCTGTTGGGTACGGCAGACTGAGCCGGCGCGCCGCGCGGAGTTCCCGCTTGCGGCATGCCCAGGGCGATCCTGGCGGCGGCCCATGCCGCGGCGAAGCTTAAAGAATATCCGCGGCGCCTGCCGGCTGGCTCAGCGCTGCACGCGCACGAGTGCCGATTCGAGGCCGCCGCTGTCGAGCCGCTCCTTCAGGCGATCGGCCTCGTCCTTCTTGTTGAACGGGCCCGCGCGCACCCGGTAGACCGTGCGGCCGGCCTGCTCGCGCTCGGTGACCCGGGCCTCGACACCCATCAGCGACAGCTTGGCGCGCTGGGCCTCGGCGTCGTCGGTGGTGCGGAAGGCGCCCGCCTGCACGAAGTACATGAACGGATCGGCACCCGCCGCCGCGCTGTTGCTGCTGGGCGCGGCGGAGGCCGTGGTGGTGCTGCCACTGCTGCCGCCGGCGCGCGCGCGGGCCAGGTCGCCGAGCGGATCGTTCGACGGCGGCAGGGAATTGGCCTCGGCCGGCACCGGGGCCGGGCGCGCGGGTTTCGGAGCCACCACCACCGGCACCGGCGGCGCGGGCGGCGGGGCCGTGCCAGGC
>NZ_JBFTPJ010001018.1:0-3302 GCF_056398445.1 Variovorax sp. 01T439_2 | reverse complement strand
CTATCTGAAGCTCGCCCATTCGCAAGGCGGCGGCAAGCACAGCTTTCTGCTCGAATCGGTGGTGGGCGGCGAGCGCTTCGGGCGCTACAGCTTCATCGGCCTGCCGGCGCGCACGCTGCTGCGCGCGAGCGGCTTCGGCGCCGACGCCGTCACCGAAGTGGTGACCGACGGCCAAGTGGTCGAAACCGCCGCGGGCAATCCGCTCGATTTCATCGCCGACTACCAGAGGCGCTTCAAGGTGGCGCTGCGGCCCGGCCTGCCGCGTTTCTGCGGCGGCCTTGCGGGCTACTTCGGCTACGACACCGTGCGCCACATCGAACGCAAGCTCGAAAAAAGCTGCCCGCCCGATGCGCTCGGCTGCCCCGACATCCTGCTGCTGCAGTGCGAGGAACTGGCGGTCATCGACAACCTCTCGGGCAAGCTCTACCTGATCGTCTATGCCGACCCGAAGCAGCCCGAGGCCTATGCCGTGGGCAAGCGCCGCCTGCGCGAGCTGAAGGAAAAGCTCAAGTACTCGGTGAGCGCGCCCATCGTGAAGCCCACCCAGCCGCATCCGCCCGAGCGCAGCTTTGCCAAGGCCGACTACCTCGCGGCCGTGGAGCGCGCCAAGGACATGATCGCCGCCGGCGACTTCATGCAGGTGCAGGTGGGCCAGCGCATCAGCAAGCGCTACACCGAGTCGCCGCTGTCGCTGTACCGCGCGCTGCGCTCGCTCAACCCCTCGCCCTACATGTACTACTACCACCTGGGCGATTTCCACGTGGTGGGGGCTTCGCCCGAGATCCTGGTGCGCCAGGAGAACACGGGCGACGGCGAGCAGAAGATCACCATCCGCCCGCTGGCCGGCACGCGCCCGCGCGGCGCCTCGCTCGAGCTCGACAAGGCGGCCGAGGAAGAACTCATCAACGACCCCAAGGAGCGCGCCGAGCACGTGATGCTGATCGACCTCGCGCGCAACGACATCGGCCGCATCGCCAAGACCGGCACCGTCAAGGTGACCGAGGCCTTCGCGGTGGAGCGCTACAGCCACGTGATGCACATCGTGAGCAACGTCGAAGGCACGCTGAAGGACGGCATGACCGCCATCGACGTGCTCAAGGCCACCTTCCCGGCCGGCACGCTCACCGGCGCGCCCAAGGTGCATGCGATGGAGCTCATCGACCAGCTCGAGCCCACCAAGCGCGGCCTCTATGGCGGCGCCTGCGGCTACATCAGCTACGCCGGCGACATGGACGTGGCCATCGCCATCCGAACCGGCATCGTGAAGGACCAGATGCTGCACGTGCAGGCCGCGGCCGGCGTGGTGGCCGACTCGGTGCCCGAGCTGGAGTGGAAAGAAACAGAGGCCAAGGCGCGCGCACTGCTGCGTGCCGCCGAACTGGTCGAGGAAGGCCTGGAATGAGCAACGTACCCGACATCCAGAACGATTTCTCGCACGAGATCATCGGCGCCGCCGTCGAGGTGCAGCGCGTGCTCGGCACGGGCCTGGGCGA
Source organism: Variovorax sp. 01T439_2 (assembly GCF_056398445.1). Classification (NCBI taxonomy): domain Bacteria; kingdom Pseudomonadati; phylum Pseudomonadota; class Betaproteobacteria; order Burkholderiales; family Comamonadaceae; genus Variovorax; species Variovorax sp. 01T439_2. The sequence continues at coordinate 1,809 of NZ_JBFTPJ010001018.1, read as the reverse complement.
GGAGGCCTACGCCGCCGCGCTGGCCATCGAACTCGCCGAGCGCGAGATCGGCTTCACGCGCGATGTGGCGCTCTCGGCCAGCTACAAGGGCCGCTCGCTCGGCGAGGTGTACCGCGCGGGCTTCGTGGTCGAGCAGTCGGTCATCGTCGAGCTCAAGGCGGTCGACGTGCTGACCGACCTGCACCGCGCGCAGGTGCTGGCCGCACTGCGCCTCTCGGGCCTCAAGCTGGGCCTCCTGATCAACTTCAACGTGTTCCCCGTCGTCAAGGGCGTGCACCGGATTGTGAGCAAGCCATCGGCGCGGCCTTTGGCGGCAAGATCATTCGCGCGCAGCAGCTCATGCACGGCAAGACCAGCGAGATCACGACCACGCAAGAGGGCGTGTTTGCGGGGCTGCCCGAGAAGTTCACCGTCAACCGCTACCACTCGCTCTCGATCGAGCGCGAGAGCTGCCCGAAGGCGTTGGCGATCACCGCATGGACCGACGACGGCGAGATCATGGGCGTGCGGCACACCGGCTTTGCGCATGACGTGCGCATCGAGGGCGTGCAGTTCCATCCCGAATCGATCCTCACCGAGCACGGCCACGCGATGCTCAAGAACTTTCTCGATTGAAACCCGCCATGACAGACCGCTCCTTGCTCGTCGACCTGCGCAGCGACACCGTCACGCAGCCCACCCCGGCGATGCGCGAGGCCATGATGGCGGCGCCGCTCGGCGACGACGTCTTCGGCACCGATCCGAGCGTCAACGCGCTGCAGGAAAAGATCGCCGCGCTGCTGGGCTTCGAGGCGGCGCTGCTGGTGCCGACGGGCACGCAGAGCAACCTGTGCGCGATCCTTTCGCACTGCGGGCGCGGCGACGAATACATCGTCGGCCAGCAGGCCCACTGCTACCGCTGGGAAGGCGGCGGCGCCGCGGTGTTCGGCAGCGTGCAGCCGCAGCCGCTCGACCACGCACCCGACGGCACGCTGCCGCTCGCTCAGATCGAAGCCGCCATCAAGCCCGACGACGCGCACTTCGCGCGCACACGGCTGCTGGCGCTGGAGAACACGCTGGGCGGCAAGCTGCTGCCCTTCGAATACGTGCAGGCGGCAACCGACCTGGCAAAAAGCAGGGGGCTGCAGCGGCACCTCGATGGCGCGCGGCTCTTCAATGCCGCCACCGCGCAGGCCGCGCTGAGCAAGAACGGCGACGTCCGCACCGAAGCGCGCCGCATCGCCCAGTGCTTCGACAGCGTGTCGGTCTGCTTCAGCAAGGGCCTGGGCGCACCCATCGGCTCGGCGCTGGTCGGTTCGCGCGAATTCATCGCGCGGGCGCACCGCATCCGCAAGATGGCGGGCGGCGGCATGCGGCAGGCCGGCTTGCTTGCTGCAGCCGCTTCGCATGCGCTCGACCACCACATCGACCGCCTCGCCGACGACCATGCCCTGGCCCGTCGCCTGGCCGAGGGGCTCGAGGGCATCGAGGGCCTGAAGGTCGAGGCGCCGCACACGAACATCGTGTTCGTCGACCTCATGGGCGCGGCGCAGGCGCGTTCGCCCGAACTGCTCGCGAACCTCAACGGGCAGGGCATTCTTGCCACCGGCCTCTATCGGCTGCGCTTCGTGACGCACCTCGATGTCGATGCGGCCGGCGTCGACCGCGCCGTGGCGGCCATCCGCGGCTTCTTCAACGCCTGAACCTCAAGGAGCCGTGCGATGCCCGATCTCCCGCATCTGCTCGCTTTCATCGCCGCCGGCTGGCTGCTGAACCTCACGCCGGGGCCCGACGTGCTCTACATCGTTGCCAACTCGCTGCGCTCCGGCG
>NZ_JBFTPJ010001017.1:0-2026 GCF_056398445.1 Variovorax sp. 01T439_2 | reverse complement strand
GTTTCAGCACGAAGTCGGGGTTGGGCTTGCGGCTTTGCGGGTCCTGGCCCGGAAAGCCGGCGTCCAGGTAACGCCATTCGTCGAACAGGTTCTGGCCGAAGCCGGTCTTGCGGATCGACTTGAGGAACTGCTTCGGAATGATCGCGTCGGTGTCGACGTTCTCGCGGTCCATCGGGGCCACGAGGCCCTTGTGCACGGTGAATTTCTGCATGTGAATTTCTCTCTGTGTTCAGGCGAAGGTGCGCACGTCGACGAAGTGGCCGTGCACCGCGGCAGCGGCGGCCATGGCCGGGCTCACGAGGTGGGTGCGGCCGCCGGCGCCCTGGCGGCCTTCGAAGTTGCGGTTGCTGGTGGAGGCGCAGCGCTCGCCGGGTTCCAGGCGGTCGGCGTTCATCGCCAGGCACATCGAGCAGCCGGGCTCGCGCCATTCGAATCCCGCGGCCTTGAAGATCACATCGAGCCCTTCGCGCTCGGCCTGTTCCTTCACCACGCCCGAGCCGGGCACCACCATCGCGAGCTTGACGTTCTTGGCCACTTTCTGGCCGAGCTTCTTCACCACGGCGGCGGCTTCGCGCATGTCCTCGATGCGGCTGTTGGTGCACGAGCCGATGAACACCTTGTCGATGAAGATGTCGTTCATTGCCTTGTTCGGCTCCAGGCCCATGTAGACCAGCGCGCGCTCGATGGCGCTGCGCTTGCTGGCGTCCTTTTCCTTGTCGGGATCGGGCACGCGGCCGTTGATGTCGACCACCATCTCGGGCGAGGTGCCCCAGGTGACCTGCGGCTGGATCTGCGTGGCGTCGAGCTCGACCACGGCGTCGAACGCGGCGTCGGGGTCGGACTGCAGCGTGCGCCAGTAGGCCACGGCCTGGTCCCACTCCACACCGGTGGGCGCGAGCGGCCGGCCCTTGATGTAGCCGATGGTCTTTTCATCGACCGCCACGAGGCCGGCGCGCGCACCGGCCTCGATGGCCATGTTGCAGACCGTCATGCGGCCTTCCATGCTCAGGTCGCGGATGGCCGAGCCCGCGAATTCGATCGTGTAGCCCGTGCCGCCGGCCGTGCCGATCTTGCCGATGATGGCCAGCACGATGTCCTTGGCGGTGCAGCCGAAAGGCAGCTTGCCCTCGACCTTCACGAGCATGTTCTTCGCCTTCTTGCCGAGCAGCGTCTGCGTGGCCATGACGTGCTCGACCTCGCTGGTGCCGATGCCGTGCGCGAGCGCACCGAAGGCGCCGTGGGTGGAGGTGTGCGAGTCGCCGCAGACCACCGTCATGCCCGGCAGCGTGGCGCCTGATTCAGGGCCGATCACGTGCACGATGCCCTGGCGCTTGCTCAGGAATGGAAAGAACGCGGCGGCGCCGAATTCCGCGATGTTCTTGTCGAGCGTGGTGACCTGCTCCTTGCTGGTCGGATCGGCAATGCCTTCGTAGCCGCGCTCCCAGCCGGTGGTGGGCGTGTTGTGGTCGGCCGTGGCCACCACCGAGCTGATGCGCCACAGCTTGCGGCCGGCCTCGCGCAGGCCCTCGAAGGCCTGCGGGCTGGTGACTTCGTGCACCAGGTGGCGGTCGATGTAGAGGATCGCGGTGCCGTCTTCCTCGGTGTGGACGACGTGTTCGTCCCAGATCTTGTCGTAGAGCGTGCGTGCCATGTCGTTCTCTTGTCTTTCGTGGGGAGGTGATTGTCTTGCGTTCTAGGCGGCGAGCGGCTCGGCGGCCGCCGCCGGCGTATGCAGGTGGTTGACCAGGGTGCGCGCGGCCACCGGCAGGGTGGAGAAGTCGCGTGCCGCCAGTCGGATCTCGCGCCGGGACCAGGCGTCGTTGAGCGCCACGCTGCGAAGGCGGCTGCCGATGCCCGCCTGCAGCAGTTCGAAGGCGCGCTGCGGCATCACGCCGACGCCCAGGCCGTTGTCGATCATGCGGCACATGGCGTCCAGCCCGGTCACGTGGATGCGCAGCTTCACGCTGCGGCCCGCCTCGAGCGCGGCCTGGTGCATGGCCACGTAGCCTGGTGCATGGCCACGTAG
>NZ_JBFTPJ010001016.1:0-2026 GCF_056398445.1 Variovorax sp. 01T439_2 | reverse complement strand
GTCAACGGCCGCGACCACACGGTCGACGCCGATCCCGGCACTCCCATCCTCTGGGCCCTGCGTGACACGCTGGGCATGACCGGCACCAAGTTCGGCTGCGGCGCGGCGCTGTGCGGCGCCTGCACGGTGCACCTGGACGGCCAGGCCATCCGCTCGTGCATCACGCCCATCTCGGCCGCAGAGGGCAAGAAGATCGTCACCATCGAGGCCGCAACGGACGGCAGCGACCCGGTCGGTGCCGCGGTGCATACCGCGTGGGTCAAGCACGACGTGGCGCAGTGCGGCTACTGCCAGAGCGGCCAGATCATGAGCGCCACGGCGTTCCTCAAGTCGCAGCCCCGGGGCAAGCAGCCCACGGCGGCCGAGATCGATGCCGCCATGGCCGGCAACATCTGCCGCTGCGGCACCTACGCCCGCATCCGCGCCGCGGTGGCCGATGCCGCCAAATCCCTGGCCTGAAGGAGCATCCGCCATGTTGCCCACTCACATCGATTCCACCGAACTGCCGCGCATCCTTCAGCGCCTGATGGCCGAAGCAAGCCAATCACAACCCGAGGACACCACCGCGCTGCCGCGCCGCAGCTTCCTCAAGCTGGCCGGCGCCGGCGGCCTCGCGCTTGGCGCCYTTCCCCACATGGCCATGGCGCAGGCCACCGGCAAGCAAGCGGCGGCCAGCACGCTCAAGCCGACGCAGCAGCCCTCGGCCTTCGTGCAGATCGCGCCCAACGGCGAAGTCACCGTGACCCACAACCGCCTCGAATTCGGCCAGGGGGTGCAGACCGGCCTGCCGATGATCCTGGCCGAGGAGCTCGATGCCGACTGGAGCCTGGTGCGCAGCAAGAGCGGCACCAATGACGCCGCCTACCACGACCCGGTCTTCGGCATGCACCTGACCGGCGGCTCCAACTCGATCAAGAACAGCTTCACGCAGTACCGCGAGCTCGGCGCGCGCGCCCGCGCCATGCTGCTGTCGGCCGCCGCGGCGCGCTGGAACGTCGACGTGGCCACGCTGCGCACGCAGGCCGGCACCGTGCTGGGCCCGAACGGCCGCAAGCTGGGCTACGGCGAACTGGCCGAAGCCGCCATGGCGCTGCCGGTGCCCGAGAAGGTCAGTCTGAAGGACCCCAAGGACTTCAAGCTCATCGGCCGACCGACCACGCGGCTGGATGCGCGCGCCAAGAGCAGCGGCCGGCAGGACTACGGCATCGACGTCAAGCATGCCGGCCAGCTCACGGCCGTGGTGGCGCATCCGCCGGTGTTCGGCGCGCGCCTGGCTTCGGTGGACGACAGCGCCGCGCGCGCCGTCAAGGGCGTGAAGGCCGTGCTGCGCGTGCCGCTGGACCGCGGCGCCGAGGGCGTGGCCGTGGTGGCCGACGGCTACTGGCCGGCCAAGCTGGGCCGCGATGCGCTCAAGCTGCAGTGGGATACGGCCGCCGTCGAAAAGGTCGACAGCGGCAGGCAACTGGTCCAGTACCGCGAACTGGCCAAGCAACCCGGCGCGCGCAAGTTCGACGCCGACATGGCGCCGTTGGCGAAGGCGCCGCGGCAGCTGGAAGCCGAGTTCGTGTTCCCCTACCTCGCCCATGCGCCGATGGAGCCGCTGAACTGCACCGTCAAGCTGTCGGGCGACAGCGCCGAGCTGTGGGTCGGCACCCAGTGCGCGGGACTCGACGGTGCCGCGGCGGCACGCGCGCTCGGCCTCAAGCCCGAGCAGGTGCGCGTGAACGTGCAGATGGCGGGCGGCGGCTTCGGCCGGCGCTTCGTGAGCACCAGCGACGTGATCGTGGAGGCCTGCGAGATCGCCAAGGCCGCGCGCGCCGCGGGCCTGAATGCGCCGGTGCGCCTGCTGTGGAGCCGCGAGGACGACATCAAGGGCGGCTACTACCGCCCCATGCACCTGCACCGGGCGCGCATCGGCTTCGACGAGCGCGGCAAGGTGCTGGCCTGGGACCACGTCATCGTGGGCCAGTCGATCACCGCCGGTTCCGTGTTCGAGCCCTTCCAGGTGAAGAACGGCATCGATGCC
>NZ_JBFTPJ010001015.1:0-2026 GCF_056398445.1 Variovorax sp. 01T439_2 | reverse complement strand
GGTCTGCGAGGCCATCAAGCCCTATGCGACGGTGCCGATCGACGTGCACCTGATGGTCAAGCCGGTCGATGCGCTGATCCCGATGTTCGCGCAGGCCGGCGCCTCGATCATCTCCTTCCACCCCGAGGCCAGCGAGCACATCGACCGCACCACCCGGCTGATCCGGGACAGCGGCTGCAAGGCCGGCCTGGTGCTCAACCCTGCCACGCCGCTCGCGGTGCTCGACCATGTGCTGGACCAGCTCGACCTGGTGCTGCTGATGTCGGTCAACCCGGGCTTCGGCGGCCAGAGCTTCATCGAGAGCGTACTGCCGAAGATCGAGGCGGTGCGCCGCCGCATCGATGCGAGCGGGCGCGAGATCTGGCTGGAGGTCGATGGCGGCGTGAAGCCCGACAACGCCGCGCGCGTCGGCGCCGCCGGGGCCGACACGCTGGTGGCGGGCTCGGCCGTGTTCAACGGCGGCCGCTACCGCGAAGCGATTGGCGCCATCCGCGCAGCGGCGCTGCAGGGCCGCGAGTCCATGGAAGGGCGTCCCGCATGACGAAAGAAGAGCTGTGCGGCATCGATGCGATCGCCTTCGATCTCGACGGCACGCTGGTCGACAGCGCGCCCGACATCCGGCAGGCGCTGAACCTCGCGCTCGACGAAGCCGGGCTCGCCTGCTTCGAGCTGGACACCGTGCGCGCATGGATCGGCGACGGCCCCGACGCGCTGATCCTGCAGGCGCTGCGCGAGCACGGCCTCGGCGGCAGCGAGGCGCTGCGCGGCCGGCTGCGCAAGTCCTTCGATGCCGCCACGCTGGCGGCGCCACTGAAGTTCGGCAGCGTGTTCGAGGGCATCGCCGCACTCGTCGCGGGCCTGCGCCGCACGCTGCCGATGGTGGTGGTCACGAACAAGCCGACGCCGCTGGCACGCGCCGTGCTGGATGCAGCCGGTCTGCTGCCGGCAATGGCGGGGGTCCATGGCGCCGACACCGCGGCGCAGCGCAAGCCCGCGCCGCTCCTGCTGCAGGCCGCGGCGCGCCAGCTGGGCGTGGAACCCGCGCGCCTGCTGATGGTGGGCGACGGCCCGGCCGACCTGCTCGCGGCGCAGGCCGCAGGCTGTCCGGCGGCGCTGGTGGCCTGGGGCTATGGCGGCCATGCGGCGGGGAATGCGGCTGAAGCGGCGCGCGCGTGGCGCGTCTCGACGCCGCAGCAGCTGCTGTTGAGGGCATGCGAGTCGCGCGCTGCATTCCGCCGAGACGAAGAAACGACGACCCGGATTTTTTGATTCAACCAGGAGACGATCATGCCCATTGCAGGCAAGGCCACGCTGACCCAGTACATCATCGAGGAGCGCCGCCGCCACCCCGGTGCCACGGGCGCGCTCAACGCGCTCATCACCGACGTCTCCCTTGCCTGCAAGGCGATCTCGCGCAAGGTGGCGCTCGGCGCGCTGGGGGACGTGCTCGGCAGCGCGAGCACGCAGAACGTGCAGGGCGAGGAACAGAAGACGCTCGACGTGCTGAGCAACGACATGTTCCTGCGCGCCAACGAGTGGGGCGGCCACGTGGCGGGCATGGTCTCGGAAGAGATGGAAGAGCCCTACCTGCCGCCGCAGCAGCAGTATCCGCGCGGCAAGTACCTGCTGCTGTTCGATCCGCTCGACGGCTCGTCGAACATCGATGTCAACGTGGCGGTGGGCAGCATCTTCTCGATCCTGCGCGCGCCCACGCCCGAGGCCGACGCGAAGCCTGAAGACTTTTTGCAGCCCGGCACCGAGCAGGTTGGCGCCGGCTATGCGATCTACGGCCCTTCGACCATGCTGGTGCTGACGCTGGGCAACGGCACGCACGCCTTCACGCTCGATCCGCAACTGGGCGAATGGGTGCTGAGCCATCCGAACCTGAGCATTCCGCGGCAGACCAGCGAATTCGCGATCAACGCCTCGAACAGCCGCTTCTGGGAGCCGGCCGTGAAGCGCTACGTCGACGAATGCCTGGCCGGCAAGGAAGGCCCGCGCGGCATCGACTTCAACATGCGGTGGA
>NZ_JBFTPJ010001014.1:0-2026 GCF_056398445.1 Variovorax sp. 01T439_2 | reverse complement strand
GGCAGGGGCTGGGCGAACTCGGCGCCGGGCGGCAGCGTGATGTCGAGGTAGAGCGGCTCGGTGTGCTCGCGCCGCACCGCGCCCTCGATGCCGTGGCTCGCGCCCGCGATCACGCGCACGTGCACGCCCGCGGCGGTGGTGTATTCCGGAATCTCCTCGCTCTGGATGTCGCGATACCAGGGCTCGCGCATCTTGTCCTTGGCCGGCAGGTTGAGCCAGAGCTGGAAGCCTTCCATCAGGCCGTCCTCCTGCTCGGGCAGTTCGCTGTGGACGAGGCCGCGGCCGGCCGTCATCCATTGCACGCCGCCGTTCTGCAGCAGCCCTTCGTGGCCGGCGCTGTCGCGGTGCCGCATGCGGCCCGCGATCATGTAGGTCACGGTTTCGAAGCCGCGGTGCGGATGGCTCGGAAAGCCGCCGATGTAGTCACCCGGGTTGTCGCTGCCGAAGGCGTCGAGCATCAGGTAGGGGTCGAGCCTTTTCTGCAGCGGCTGCTGCAGCACGCGGGTGAGCTTGACGCCGTCGCCATCGCTGGTGGAAACACCGGCCACGATGTGGTCGATGCCGCGCGGCGTGGCCACGGGATCGGTCGGGTGGTTGGCGTGGTGGTTTGCATTCGTCATGCAGCCATGGTGGCACTAACGGCCCGACCGCGCCACCCGGTAGGAATTGCCTGTCTTCAGCGCGGCCACTGCTGGCGCTGCCAGTAGCGGTACTGCCACCGGGTCGAGAAACCGGCGCGCCGGTAGAGCGCATGGGCCGCCAGGTTGTGCGCGTCGACCTGCAGGAACACCTGCTCGAAGCCGCGCGCGAGCGCCGCCTGCGCAAGGCCTGCCAGCACGCGCCCGGCCAGGCCCCGGCCGCGCTGCGACTGCTCGGTCCGCATGCCGTGCACGCTGGCCCATCCGTGGCCGAAGGCCATGGCGCCGGCCGCCACGGTCCGGCGGCCCTCGCGCACGCTGGCATAGAGCGAGCCCTGGGCGCGCGAGAGCGCACGCACGCGGTGGGCGCCGTCCACAGGATCGAAGCCCTCGCCGAGGAACAGGGTGGCCCAGGCGTCGTCGGGCGCCAGGTCGACATCGGCCAGCGGGGCGCCGGCCGCGGCCACCTCGCGCATGCGCCGTGCGGAGCCGATCTGCACGCAGGTCGGCGAGTCGCCGACGTAGTGCCGCTGCTCCAGCTCCGACTGCAGCGCCACGAAGGAGGGCACATCGGCCAGGCGGAAGGCGGGCACGAAGTGCCGGCGGTCGTAGCGGTCCTCGATGCGGTCGATCGTGCGGCCGGCGACCGGCTCGCGGTGCAGCGGCACGGCCGACCTGGCGCGCTTGACGGTGCCGTCGTCGAAGGGCAGCAGCCAGCCGTCGAGCTCTTCGACGACCAGCGGCGACACGGCGGCCACGGTGGCGCGCTCGATGGCCTCGACCTCGTTCATGGAAAGGCCTCCGGTGCGGTGAATCTGGCGGCCGCCACGCTCTTGAGCAGCGACTCGCGCTGGTTGCGGCTGATGCCGCGCACGCTCTCGGCGACCCACTTGGTGCGGTCCGGGTCGATCTGCCCGTCGCGCCGCCATTGCTCGAGCACCGCCTGCGGCTTGTGCAGCATGGACGCGAGCCAGACCGCCTGCGCGGGCTCCAGGCTGCGCGCGGAACGCTTGAAATAGCGCCGGGCGGCAGCTTCGGCGCCGCACAGGTTACCGCCCCACGGCGCGTTGTCCAGGTAGAGCTGCAGGATGCGCGCCTTGCCCAGGGTCTGTTCCATTTCGACCGCGTAGAGCAGCTCGCGCAGCTTGCGTTCCGCGGTGCGGTCGCTGCCGGTCACCAGCATCTTGGCGAGCTGCTGCGTGAGCGTGCTGCCGCCGCGCTTGGGCTGGCCTTCCTTCTGGTTGTTGTCGATCGACGCGACGATCTCCGTCAGGTCGTAGCCGGCGTGGGTGAAGAAGCGCTGGTCTTCGGCCGCGATGACGGCGCGCGCCAGCCAGCTGTCGTTGGCCAGCTTCGACGGCGCGCCGCAGCTGGTGCGCGCGCCCAGC
>NZ_JBFTPJ010001013.1:0-2030 GCF_056398445.1 Variovorax sp. 01T439_2 | reverse complement strand
GTCCAGTGGCGATTCCATGTCGATCACCACCGTGGGTCCGTCGATCGCCACATCGAGCTTGAGCTGGCCGTGCACATGCGCATGCTGCTGCTGCGCCTGGGCGGAAAGAAAGGGGGCTGCGAACAGCGCCGCGGCCAATGCGAAGCCGGATGAAATGCGTCGTCGAAGTCGGGTCTTGCTCATGGTTCTGCGCCTTGCCGGGTCGGCAGCCCCGGCGTGTTGCTCCATTCGCTCCAGCTGCCGGCATAGAGCGCCGTCGTCCCAAGGCCCGCGATCTGCATCGCGAGCAGGTTGGGCACAGCGCTCACGCCGCTGCCGCATTGGTGGACGACCGTCGCCGGATCGCGTCCCGCGAGCAGCGCTTCGAACTCGGCGCGCAATTGCGATGCCGGCTTGAACTTGCCGTCGGGGCCGAGGTTCTCGGCGAAGGGCCGGTTCACAGCCCCGGGGATGTGACCCGCAATCGGGTCCAGAGGTTCCACCTCTCCGCGATAACGTGCGGCGGCACGCGCGTCGATCAGGTTCTGGTCAGGCTGGCCGAGCCGGCGCGCCACCACGTCGGTGGCCACGAGCTTCACCAGCGGCTCGCCCATCACGAAGTTCGACTGGAAGTGCGCGGGCTCCTCGCGGTTCGTGACTTCGCCGCCCGCGGCCTGCCAGGCCTGCAGGCCGCCGTCGAGCACGGCCACTGCATCGTGGCCCATCCACTTGAGCATCCACCAGAGCCGGCCGCAGTAGTTGGCGCCGTTGCGGTCGTACACCACGGCCTGCATGTCGTTGGAAAAGCCGATGCTCGACAGCCAGGCCGCGAACTTCTCGCGGCTGGGCAGCGGATGGCGCCCGCCCGAGGCCGGCACGCCGTCTTCCTGCGCGATGACCACGTCGCCCTGCGCGCCCGGCATGCCGTGCTTGGCGCTCAGTTCGGTGTCGAGGTTCGCGTACACCGCGCCCGGAATGTGGGCGGCGGCATATTGCTGCGCGCCGGCTTCGGGCTTCATGAGATCGAAGCTGCAGTCGAAGACCATGTGGGGCGCGTCGCCGGCCTGCAGCTGCTGGAGTTGTTCGACGCTGAGGAGGGTGGTGTACATGGCGGGGTTCCTTCGTTGTCGATGAGGGTCGATGCGGATCAGTGTTCTTCGGCCGGCGCCTTGGGCACTGCGCGCTGGCGCAGCACGGTGGCCGCGATGCCGCTCACGATGATGAGCGCCATGCCGGTCCAGCCGGCAGCGTCGATGCGGTCGTCGAACAGCACCACGCTGTACAACGCCGCAAAGATGATGCCGGAGTACTGCAGGTTGGCCACTACCAGCGTGCCGGCCTGCGTCTTGGCCGTGGCGTAGGCGCGCGTCATGCACAGCTGCCCGAGGGCCGCCAGAAGGCCGATCGGCAGCAGCCACAGCGCATGCTGCCACGTCCAGGAATTTCCGCCCGAAAACCCCGTGGCGGCCGTGGCAAAGGCGCCCGCCACCGCGGAGCCCACCGCGAAATAGAACACCGTGCGCAGCTCGGGTTCGCCGATGCGCGACAGCGCCACCACCTGCATGTAGGCAAAGGCGGCCGTGAGGCCCGACAGCAGGCCCAGCATTCCTGCGAAGCCGTCGCTGCCGCTGACCGTGGGCTTGAGCATCAGCACCACGCCGGCAAAGCCCGCGAGCACGGTCAGCGCGAGCGTGCCCTGCAGCGGCGGGCGCTCGATGCGGCCGTCGCGCCCGGGCACCGGCACCCAGGCCAGCAGCGCGCCGCCGACCAGGAAGGCCGCGATCCACACGCTGCTCATGTAGTTGAGCGTGACGGCCGTGGCCAGCGGCATGTGGGCAATGGCATAGAACCACGCACCCAGCGACACCACGCCGATGGTGCTGCGCCAGGCGTGCATGCCGGGGTAGCGGGTGGCCATGGAGACGCCGCGGTTGCGCGCCAGCAGCCACAGGAACACGATGCCGATCAGGCCGCGCCCGAGCACCATCTCGCCGCTGTTGAACCAGGCCGAGGCCACCTTGACGACCACGCTCATGGTGGCGAACAAAAAG
>NZ_JBFTPJ010001012.1:0-2034 GCF_056398445.1 Variovorax sp. 01T439_2 | reverse complement strand
ACGCTCAACCTCGACCAGCTCCGGTCCTTCGGCCTGGTGATCGAAACCGGCAGCTTCTCGGCTGCGGCCGACCGGCTCGGCCTCACGCAGCCCGCGGTGAGCCTGCAGGTCCGCCAGCTGGAGCGCAGGCTCGCGGTGCGGCTGGTCGAGCGCGTCGGCAAGCGCGCCAAGGCCACGCCGGCCGGTGCCGAGCTGCTGCGGCACAGCCACCACATCGAAACCGCGGTGGAGAACGCCATCGACGCGCTGGCGGACCATGCGAGCGGTATCACGGGCCGCGTGCGGCTGGGCACCGGCGCCACCGCCTGCCTCTATTTTTTGCCGGCCGTGCTGCGCAGCCTGCGCGAGCAGTTTCCGGCGCTCGGCATCGTGGTGAGCACCGGCAATACCGACGACCATGTCCGCAAGGTGGAGGAGAACAGCAGCGACCTTGCGCTGGTGACGCTGCCGGCCGCGGGCCGCTCACTGAGCGTGGTGCCGGTGCTCGACGACGAATTCGTCGCCATCGGCCGCAGCGACCTTGCGCCGCTGAAGGCGCGCGTGGCGCCCGCCGACCTGGCCGCGCTGCCGCTGGTGCTGTTCGAGCCCGCGGCCAACACGCGCAAGCTGGTCGACCGCTGGTTCGCGGACGAAGGCCTGCAGCCGCAGCCCGTCATGGAACTGGGCAGCGTCGAGGCGATGAAGGAAATGGTGGCCGCGGGGCTGGGCTACGGCATCGTCCCGCGCATGGCAATGACGGGCCGCGGCGCGCACCCGGGCCTGAAGATCAGCCGGCTGGCCCCCCGCATGCACCGCACGCTGGCCGTGGTGATCCGGCGCGACAAGCCGGTCAACAAGGCCCTGCGCGTGGTGCTCGATGCGATCCTTGCGGCGGGCGCACAGGCCAGCCGTGCTACTCGGCCGAAGAAGTAGCCAGCGCGGCGCCGCCGCGCGCCCGGCCCAGCGTGCCGACGATCAGCGCCGCGATCAGCACCAACACGCCGCTGAGCACCATCGCGCTGGAGATGCCGTGGTTGTCGACCGTCACGCCGCCGATCAGCGCGCCGGAAGCGATCGCTACCTGGAAGCCGCTCACGAGCAGGGCCTGGCCGGCTTCGGGCGCGTCGGGCACGGCCTCCATCATCCAGCCCGTGAGCGCGACCGGGATCAGGCCGAAGGCCACGCCCCAGATCACGACCACCACCGCGCCGGGCACGAAGCCGGAGCCGATCACCGTCGACAGCAGGAGCGCGGTGGCGAGCATCAGCGCCGCCAGCAGGGTGGTGCCGCGCACGCTGCGCGCCACCAGGCTGCCGCCGAGGAAGGTGCCGACAAAGCCCACCGCGCCATACACCAGCAGCAGCGTCGAGACCGAGTTGGGCGCGAGGCCGAACACCTGCTGCAGCAGCGGCTTCAGGTAGGTGTAGGCCGCGAAGTGGCCGGCAATGAAGAACAGCACCGCGAGCAGCCCGACCTGCGCCATGCGCCGCGTGAGCGGCGTGAGCAGGTCGCGCGCACCGATGGCGCGCACCGGCGGTATCGCGGGCAGCAGCCACAGCTGCACCAGCAGCACCGCGGCCGCGAGCGCGCCGGTCACCGCGAACGAGGCGCGCCAGCCGAACTGCGTGCCTAGGAACGAACCCGCGGGCACGCCCAGCACGGTGGCGGCGGACACGCCAGCCAGCACCAGCGACATGGCGCGCGCCTTGGAGGCGTCCGGCACCAGCTGCGTGGCGGCGGCCGGCGCAAAGGTCCAGAAGCCGCCCACGCACAGGCCGAGCATCAGGCGCGCGACCAGCATGGTCGCGAAGTTGGGCGCAAAGGCGGCCAGCAGGTTCGAGGCGATCAGCAAGGTGGTGAGCGCGATCAGCACGGTGCGCCGGTCGAGCCGGCCCGAAGCGACGATGAGCGCGGGGCCGGCAAAGGCCGCCAGCACGCCGGGCATGGTGATCATCAGGCCGGCCGTGCCGTCGGACACGTTCAGGCCGCGGGCGATGTCGGTCAAAAGGCCGATGGGCATGAACTCGGTCGAGACCATGGCAAAGGTGCCGACGG
>NZ_JBFTPJ010001011.1:0-2035 GCF_056398445.1 Variovorax sp. 01T439_2 | reverse complement strand
GGGCCGCACTGTGTTCGTCACCGGCGGCGGCAGCGGCATTGGCGCGGCCATGGTGGCCGCGTTCGCCGCGCAGGGCGCACGCGTGGCCTTCGTCGACATTGCCGAAGGCGCCAGCGCCGCGCTCGCCCAGCGCATCGTGCAAGAAGGCCATGCCGCGCCGTGGTGGCGCGCCTGCGACGTGCGCGACATCGGCGCGCTGCAAAAAGCCATTGCCGACGCGGTCGCCGAGCTCGGCGACTTTGCGGTGCTGGTCAACAACGTGGCAAGCGACGACCGCCACACGCTCGAATCGGTCACGCCCGACTACTACGACAACCGCATGGCCATCAACGAGCGGCCCGCGCTGTTCGCGATCCAGTCGGTGGTGCCGGGCATGCGGCGGCTGGGCTTCGGCTCGGTCATCAACCTGGGCTCCACGGGCTGGCAGACCAAGGGCTCGGGCTACCCCTGCTATGCGATAGCCAAGTCGTCCGTCAACGGCCTCACGCGCGGCCTCGCAGTGGAACTGGGCCGTGACCGCATCCGCATCAACACCGTGTCGCCCGGCTGGGTGATGACCGAGCGGCAGGTGCAGCTCTGGCTCGACGACGAAGGCGAGCAATCGCTCAAGCGCAACCAGTGCCTGCCCGACAAGCTGATGCCCGAGGACATCGCGCGCATGGTGCTGTTCCTCGCGTCGGACGACGCCAGGATGTGCACCGCGCAGGAGTTCACCGTGGACGCGGGCTGGACCTGATCAGTCCATTTCAAGTTTGCGGCCGTAGACGCTCAGGCTCGCGGTCTTCAGCGCCTTCATCATCACCTTGGCCGCCGGCGACAGCAGCCGGTCGGTGCGCGTGATGATGCCGAAGGCGTCCATGTGGCAGGGCATGTCCAGCGGCAGCAGCGACACGATGCCGTGCGCGGCGTAGTAGCGCGCCACGTCGGTCGCGAGCACGGCCACCATGTCGCTCTGCTGCAGCATGCGAGTGATGAAGAGCAGGGCCGAGCTCTCGATGATGTTGTTCGGCGGCACCAGGCCCTCCTCCTGGAACATCAGTTCGAAGCGGTGGCGCAGCACGCTGCCCGCGGGCGGCACGATCCAGCCGGCGCCCACCACGTCGCGCAGCGTGAGGCCGCTCACGCCCAGGAGCGGATGGCCCGGGCGCACCAGCGCGCACACCGGCTCCTCGGCCAGCGCTTCGTAGCGCAGCTGCGACTTGTCGTGCTCGGCAAAAAGCCGCGCCACCAGGATGTCGRGCTTGCCCTGCTCGAGCCGCTCGATCAGCACCGCGCTGGTCTCGATCTCGAGCGACACGCGCAAATCGGGCTGCTCGCGCTTCACCATCGCCACCGCGGGCGGCATCAGCGTGAGGCCGGGCGCGGTGATGGCGCCCACGCCCACCTGGCCGAAGCGGCCGGCCTTGAGCGCGGTGAGTTCGTCGTGCGCCTGGTTCAGGCTGGCCAGCGCCACGCGGGCATGGCGGATCATGGTTTCGCCGTACCAGGTGGGCCGCATGCCGCGCGGCAGCCGGTCGAACAGCGGCACCTCCAGCACGTCTTCCAGGTCCTTCAGCAGCTTGGAGGCCGCGGGCTGCGTCATGTTGAGCACCTGGGCCGCGCGGTGGATGTTGCCTTCCTCCGCCAGCGCCACCAGCAGGAGCAGCTGCCGCGTCTTGAGGCGGGCGCGGATGAACCAATGGTTGTAGTTGGTCATGTCTCGTGGGTTGTTGTTTGTTAAAGCTTTGTGATCAGAGGGTTTTCCAGAATCCAGCGATTGATATGCATTTTGTCGAAAAAATGATTGGATTGATATCAATTCTGTTCATAGACTCGCCCCACTTCCAAAACGAGAGACAAGGTTGGCGCGCAGGTGATTCACGGCGAGATCCATCAGAACGTGCGGCAATACATCAACGGCCGCTGGGAAACCAGCGCGACCACCGGTGTGAGCGCCAATCCTTCGGACACCAGCGAAGTGGTGGCCGAATACGCTCGGGCCGATCGCCGCCAGGTGGAGTCCGCGTTCCGCGCGGCCGCCGATGCCTTTTCCCAC
>NZ_JBFTPJ010001010.1:0-2036 GCF_056398445.1 Variovorax sp. 01T439_2 | reverse complement strand
GGCCTGCGATGCGCGAATTCGTGCACGACGCGTCCATTGCCCACGCCGTCTATGCGCCGGAAAAAAGGCACCCGGTCGAGGTGGCTGCCAGCGAGCAGCAGCACCTCGTGCAGTGGCTGTCCAAGCGCCTGGACAGGCCGCTCAAGGTGCCGGACCTGACCGCCATGGGCTACACGCTCGTCGGCGGCCGCCTCTTGCCCGGGGAAAGCGGCGCGCGCGCCCAGTTCATGTTCGAGGACGCCGCCGGCGAACGCATCACGCTCTACATCGGCACCCTCGACAGCCAGGCCGCCGCCGGCACCGCCGCATCGCGCGAAACAGCCTTCCGTTTCGCGTCCGAAGGACCGGTGCCCAGCTTCTATTGGATCGACCAGGGCTTCGGCTATGCCGTTGCCGGCAAGCTACCGCGTGAAGTTTTGCTGAAACTCGCGACGCTCGCCTACCGCGATTTGTCGTGAGGCCGGCATAAACTGCCGTGTCGCGCAACCACTGCCTTGTTTTCGCGATTTTTCAACTGAAGGAGAAACTGCATGAAATTGCTCAGCGCCTCGATCCTCGCGGCGGCATTGCTCGCCGGCTGCGGCGGCATGTCCAACAAGACCGCCAGCGCCCCCGACACCCCCACCCGCACCGCCGATGGCGTGCTGGTCGGCCCGAATGGCATGACGCTGTACACCTTCGCCCGCGACACGGCCGGTGCAGGCACCTCCGCCTGCAACGCCCAGTGCGCCGCCAACTGGCCGCCGCTGCCGGTGGCCGAAACTGCCAAGCCGATGGGTGGCTACACCATCATCGTGCGCGAAGACGGCAAGAGGCAGTGGGCCTACAAGGGCTGGCCGCTCTATTACTGGACCAAGGATAGCAAGCCGGGCGACAAGACCGGCGACGGCGTCCTGAACGGCGCCTGGAAGGTGGCCCGCCCCTGATTCCGTGATCGCCTGATCGCGCTCCAACTCGAGGGCCCCGGCAGATGTCGGGGCCTTTTCTTTTTTGGCTCGCGCAAGCGGCTCAGTGGGCGGTGGGAAGCGCGTCGTCGGCCACGGTGGCGCGGCGCCCGCGCAGCGCCAGCAGCTCGTTGAAAACCAGCGCACCGATGACCAGCGCGCCGCCGGTCAGCACGCTCGCAGCCGGCTCCTCGCCCGCGCCGATCCAGGCCAGTGCAATGCCGAAGATCACCTCGAGCAGCGCGAGCAGCGCCACCTCGGGCGCCTTGAGCACCTGCGCGCACAGGACCGCCAGCACGCAGGGAATGGCCAGCTGGAAAACACCGAGGAAAGCGAGCAGGCCGAGATCGTGCGCATTGGCCTGGAACGGCAAGGCAAAAGGCAGCGTGAGCAGCGCGCTCAGCGCCGCGCCGATCAGCACCGCGGGAACCAGGTCGATGTCATGTCCCTTGGCGCGCGCATGCTGGACCACCGTCCAGTTGGTGGCGCCCGCGAGCGGCACGCACAGCGCCACCAGCGTTCCGAGCAGCGATCCGCCCGCCGCCCCGCCCTGCATCAGTTGCGTGCCGTACATCCACGCGATGCCGAGGCCGGCCACCACGATGGCCACCCAAGTCCGCACGGGCAGGCGGTGACCGATGAAGAGGCGCGCGGCCAGCGCAGTGAGCAATGGGCCCAGCGACATCGTGACCAGCACGCTGGCCGTCGAAGCCAGCGTGAGCGCCACCATGAAGGCAGTGAACATCACGGTCCAGCAGACGCCCGAGATCCAGAGCTCGCGCCCGCCCGAGCGGATCTGCGAGAACACCGCCCGGCCCCGCCAAAGCGGCAAGATCACCAGCAGCGCAAGCATCGTGAAGAAGCTGCGCCAGAAGGTGATCTCGAAACTGTGGGCCTGCGCCAGGTGCCGCGTGACAACGCCCGCCGTGGCCCACATCAGGGTCACGGCAACCATCAGCCACACGGCCCCGCCGTGGGTCAGGCGCAGCAGCACGGCTGGATGGCGATCAGCTCGCCATTTCGCGGCTGGCGCGCTTGCGCTCGTTTTCCTTGAGGAAACGCTTGCGCAGGCGCACGCTCTTGGGCGTGATC
>NZ_JBFTPJ010001009.1:0-2041 GCF_056398445.1 Variovorax sp. 01T439_2 | reverse complement strand
GTGCTGATGTTCTCGATGTCGGGCAAGGAGCTCGGCAAGCAGCTCGAGCGCCGCGTCGGCCAGTGCGTGCTGACCTGTCCGACCACCGCGGTGTTCGCGGGCCTGCCGCGCGGCGCGCCCGGCAGCGACGTGGCCGCGCTCGGCAAGAACCTGCGCTTCTTCGGCGACGGCTGGCAGATCTCCAAGGTGATCGACGGCGTGCGCTACTGGCGCGTGCCGGTGATGGACGGCGAGTTCGTCGCGCAGGAAGACACGCCCGTGGTGAAGGCCGTGGGCGGCGGCAACCTGCTGCTGCTCGCGCGCGATACCGATGCCGCGCTGGCCGCCGCCGAGGCCGCGGTGGCGGCGATGAAGCGGCTGCCCAACGTGGTGATGCCGTTTCCGGGCGGCGTGGTGCGATCGGGCTCGAA
Organism: Variovorax sp. 01T439_2; assembly: GCF_056398445.1. Lineage (NCBI taxonomy): Bacteria > Pseudomonadati > Pseudomonadota > Betaproteobacteria > Burkholderiales > Comamonadaceae > Variovorax > Variovorax sp. 01T439_2. The sequence goes on along the minus strand of NZ_JBFTPJ010001009.1, from coordinate 1,631 downwards.
GGTCGGAAGCCGCTATGCGAACCTCAATGCCTCGACCAACGATGCCTTCTGCCCGAGCCTCGTCGGGCTGGTGGCACACAGCGAACTGGCGGGTGGAACTTCCGCACAGGAGATCGGCTGCGTGATGGAAATCGTGATCGACGGCCTGACCGAGGCCGACGTGGGCGCCGCCATGCGCGTGGGCATGGAAGCGGCCATTGCCATCGGGCCGGCTGGCGGCCTGCTGCGGATTTCGGCCGGCAACTACGGCGGCAAGCTGGGGCCGTTCCATTTCCACCTGCACAAGCTGCTGGGCGCGGCGGGAGATGCGCCATGAGCGGTTGGCACTTCAGGCTGCGGCAGGCGCCTGCGCTGCGTGTCGATCTGCGGGGCATCACGCCGGCGGCGCTGGCGGAATTCTCGGCTGCGCAGATCGGGCAGCTGCGCGTGGGCCATGGCAACGCGATGCTGCCGCTGGCCGAGCTGTTCGATGTTGCGCCGGGCACGGAAGAGGGCGTGCTTCGCTTCGAAGGCGATCTCGGGCGCTTCGACCGCATCGGCTGGCAGATGGACGGCGGGCGCATCCGCGTCGAAGGCGATGCGGGCCACTATGCCGGCGGCTGCATGCGCGGCGGCGCGCTGCAGATCGATGGCAGCACCGGCCTGCTGGCCGCCTGCGAAATGGCCGGCGGCCGCATCGACGTGAAGGGCGACGTCGGCGACTTCGCGGCCAGCACCTTGCCCGGCAGCATGGACGGCATGCGCGGCGGCACCCTCGTGGTCCATGGCCATGCGGGCGAGCGTTTCGGCGACCGCATGCGCCGCGGGTCCGCTCTGGTCCACGGCGATGCGGGCGCGTTCCTGGGCTCGCGCATGGTGGCGGGCACCATCGCCGTGGGCGGCCAGGCCGGCGCGCATGCGGGCTACGGCATGCGCCGCGGCAGCATCGTCTTTGCAGCACCGGGCGCGGCGCTGCCGGCGGGCATCGAGGCGGCATTGACCTTTGTGCCGAACCGGACCGCAACGCCGGTGTTCTGGGCCCTGCTGGCGCGAGATCTCGCGCGCCACGGCGGAGCTTTTGCGGCCTTGCCTGCACGCCGCATCGAACGTCACCTGGGCGATCTTTCAGCGGACGGCAAGGGCGAACTCATCCTGTGCCCGTGACCCGTCCCGGACTTTTCTTCAAACCACTCCTGAATTCCTTTCCATGACGCATCCCTATCTTTTCCACGCCGGCGAAGCCACCGTCCTTGCCAAGGAGGGCCAGTTCACCGACGCGATGCCCGAGATCCTGATCGGCGCGACCGACGGTCCCGTGGGCCAGGCCTTTGCCAACATGATGGCGCAGAGCAAGGGCCACACCGCGATGTTCGCGATCCGCGCCTGCAACCAGCTCGTGCGGCCCGCGACCATCATGGTGCCCAAGGTCACGCTGAAGGACGTGGCCAATATCGACCTGTTCGGCGGCGTGGTGCAAAGCGCAACGGCCGATGCGGTGGTCGATTGCCTGATCGATGGCATCATTCCCCGGGAACATGCCAACACGCTGTGCATCATCAGCCTGGTGTGGATCGATCCGCGCTGCGCCAAGGACCAGAACCTCGACAAGAAAGACATGTACCGCACCAACTACGAAGCCACCAAGCTCGCGA
>NZ_JBFTPJ010001008.1:0-2045 GCF_056398445.1 Variovorax sp. 01T439_2 | reverse complement strand
CCGGTCCTTGTGATGTTCCTCGATGTCGGCGCCGCACTCGGGGCAGGTGCACCAGGCGCGCGTCACGCGGCCATCCGAGCCCACCGACCAATGGAATGCCTCCCAGGTCAGCGGGTGCATGTGCTCACAGTTCGGGCACGGCACGTGATACAGGCGCTGGTCGGACTTTTCGTACTTCGCTTCGAGTCGGGAAAGCCCTTTGAATTCGGGTGTGCCGACCGATGCCCGTTTCGAGTTCGCCGGGAACGCGCTGTTGCGCCCATCGAGCAGCGCGTCGGGGTCGTCGCCAGTCGGCAGGCTCGACGCGACGCTGTCGTACTCATCGACCAGCACCAGCCGCGCGCTAGTCGACTTGAGCCGCTTCGCATTGCCGGTGTGCTCCATGTAGAGCTGCCCGCCGGCGAAGTCCTTGAAGCCGCGTGTGTTGCTCGAGTTGCGCGATGCAGTCGACGTCAGCGCTTCCGTGCACGCGGGCGTCTCATCCAGCAGCGGGTTTAGCTTCTGGTTGATGAACTTGTTCATCGAGACCTCACCCGGCAGCACGACCATGATCGGGCCCGGGTCCTCGCACATCGTGTAGCCGATGATGTTGGTCTCGATCTCGCTCTTGCCGAACTGGATCGGCAGCACGGCAACCATCTCGCGCACTGGGCTGCTGGCGCTCATGCAGTCCATCGGCTCGCGCAGCATCGGGCTGCGTGCCGTCACCCACGGGCCGGGCAGCGAGCTCGCCTTGCTGCTGAGGATGCGATGCTCATCCGCCCACTGCGAGACGGTCTTCGGCCGCCGCGGCTGGATCGCGCGTGCGGCGGTTTGGTAGAGGCTCTGTGCTTCCACGTGCCTAGCGCCCCAGCTTCGAGAGACCGCTGGACGCCGTCTCCAGCGCATGTCGAATCTCGGCACTGAGCGTCGAGCGCACGACCGCCTCATCCACTTCCGCCGCCAGTGCGGGCGCCACACGGTGCGCGATGCCTTCGATGGAGGTGCGCAAGACGGTCATCACTTCGTTGATCACGGCGCGCACTTCGCTCGCCTCGAGCAGCTCTTTCACCCGCGCGCGATAGGAGGCCTCCGCCTCGAGCGCTGCGAAGTGTTCCCGCTTCGCCTTCGACACCTGGAAGTCGAAGCCGGACGGCACCGGACCCTCCCCGCCTGGCGCCGCGGACTCGGCGTCATCGTCGAGCGCTGGCACTGGTGGAGGCGATGCTGGCTGCGCCGGCGCAGGCGCCGCGCGCTCGCGTCGTGCCTGTGCGTGGCGGTCCGCCACCCCTTGCTTGCTTGGGTCTTCGGTGGAGCGCACGCGCGCGATGCTTTCGGCGACCAGCACGCGCTTGCCGTCTTCGGCCATCACGAGACGGCCGTCCTTCTGCAGCTGGTAGCCGTAGGTGCGACCGAATCCCAGGTGGACCGAGAACTCGGGGATGGTCATGACGTTGGAATCAGCCATCGTCATTCCCCTGCCGCCTGACGGATGCGGAAACGCAGACGGCGCGGCAGGTAGGCGTCCAGCCCTGCCCTGTCCGCCACGGCCTGCATGCTCAGGCGCGAGCGGTACGAGGCGGCGCGCACGAACATCAGCACAGGGCGCAAGTCCGAGCCGTGCGTGCCGCTGGCCGCCCAGATCCCGGGCGCCAGGTGGGCGGTGGCGCCGCTGCGCAGCCGGCCGTAGGCCACGAAGTAGCGGCGGCCAGCCTGACGGGCGGTGCCGCGGTGCACGTTGGCGCGGCGCCGAGCGGTCATGTTGGCCCGGTAGCCCTGCTCGCCGAACGTCTGGAAGTAGCTGAGCAGCTGCACGATGAATGAGCCGCGCAGGTTGCCGCGGCCGTCGTCGCTGCCCGGGTAGGGAATACGCGGAATCGCGGTCTGGAAACCCGAGGGCAGGATGCCGGCGCGGCGCAGCGCCACCTCGCTGCGCTTGTCGCGCCGGGTGCCGCCGAACTCCTGCGCCTGCAGGATCTGCTGCGGGTCGATGCCCTTGCCGCCRTAGTAGGTCGGCTCGATCGCGACGCTCATCCGCTCGGCCGTGGCCTTGCGCACGTAGACGC
>NZ_JBFTPJ010001007.1:0-2059 GCF_056398445.1 Variovorax sp. 01T439_2 | reverse complement strand
GGACGAACCCACCGCGGGCCTGGACCCCGAGGCCTCCGACAGTTTCTGCGACCTGCTGCGCGGCCTGCACCGCGAGCTGGGCCTGACGGTGGTGATGGTCACGCACGACCTGGACACCCTGTTCGACCTGAGCACCCGCATCGCGGTGCTGGCCGACCACAAGGTCATCGTCAGCGGCTCGGCGCGCGAGGTGATCGCCTATCCGCATCCGTTCATCCACGAATATTTCCTGGGCGGGCGCGGCCAGCGCGCGCTGGAGGCCCTGCATGACAAACCCGCCAACGCCGCGCCGGCCCCCGCCGGCACGGCCCGCTGAAAGGTAGCCACACCATGGAAAACAAAGCCCATGCCATCGCCGCCGGCGCCTTCGTGCTCGGCCTCATCGCCGTGCTCGTGGGGCTGGTGGTCTGGTTCACGCGCGACAGCACCGTGCGCAACACCTATGAACTCTCCACGCGCGACCCGGTCAGCGGGCTGCAGCCGCAGGCCATGGTGCGCTACCGCGGCATCGCGGTCGGCAAGGTGACCTCGATCGACTTCGACCCCAAGACGAAGGGCAACGTGCGCGTGCGCATCACGGTCGACCAGCGCGTACCGCTCACCACCTCGAGCTTTGCCACGCTGAGCTACCAGGGCGTGACGGGCCTGGCCTTCATCGCGCTGGACGACAAGGGCGAATCGAACGTGGCGCTCGCGCCCAACAACGAGGATCCGCCGCGCATTCCGCTCAAGCCCTCGATGCTGGCGCAGCTGCAGGACCGCGGCGAAGCCATCGTCAACCAGGTCGACGAGGCGACCAAGCGCGCCAACCAGCTGCTGAGCGACGACAACCAGAAGCGCGCGGCCGATGCGCTGGAGAACATCGCGGCCGCCTCGGCCAGCGCCAACACGCTGCTCAAGCAGCTCGACAACACGGTGAAGACCGGGCTGAACCCGGCGCTCGCGGCGCTGCCGAACACGCTGTCTTCGGTGAAGACCGCGGCCGGCGACGTCTCGCGCGTGGCCAACAACTTCAACACCACCGTGGGCCGGCTCAACGCGCCCGATGGCCCGATCGAGCGGCTGAGCGAGGGCACCAAGGCGCTCGCGCAGTCGGTCGATTCGTTCAACGCCGCCACGCTGCCGCGCGTGAACCGCGTGGCCGACGACACCTCGCGCGCGGTGCGCCGGCTCGGCCGCGCGGCCGACAGCATCAACGACAACCCGCAGTCGCTGCTGTTCGGCAACGGCGGCACCGCTGCCGGGCCCGGCGAGCCCGGTTTTTCGGCGCCGCCCTCCACCCATTCGCTGGCACGTCCCTGAACGTGATGATGACCATGATGAAGAAGAACGCCATCCTTCGCCTCCCTCCGCGCCTGGCCGCCTGCGCCGGCCTCGCGCTGCTGCTGCTTGCGGGCTGCAGCGCCCTGCCCGACAAGCCCGCGCGCGCCACGCTGTACGACTTCGGACCCGGGCCGGCCGCGTCGGCACCCGCGGCCAACCCGCCCGCGGCCGCGCTGCCCACGCTCGCGCTGGCCGAGATCGAGAGCAACACGCGGCTCGACAGCACGCAGATCCTCTACCGGCTCGGCTATGCCGATGCCAACGAGCTGCGCCCCTACGGCCAGTCGCGCTGGAGCCTGGCGCCGGCGCAGCTGCTGCGCCAGCGGCTGCGCGACGCCCTCGCCGAGCGGCGCACCGTGCTCGGCCCGGAAGAAAGCGCGACCATTGCGCGCGCCGAGGGCAAGGTGCCCGACACGCTGCGCATCTCGCTCGACGAGTTCAGCCACTACTTCGAATCGGCCAGCAGCAGCGCCGGCCTGGTGCGCCTGCGCGCCACGCTGATCCGCGGCACCACCGGCGGCGACCGCGTGCTGGGCCAGCGCAGCTTCACCGTGCGCCGCCCCGCGCCGAGCGCCGATGCACCCGGCGGCGTCAAGGCGCTGGCCGCGGCCACCGATGCGGCCGTGGCCGAGGTCGTGCAGTGGGTGGACCAGCTGCCGCGGCAGTAAGCTCGGCTCGAAGCGCTTTTTTCCACCAACGGAGGAGACCCCACCATGAACGCCACACGCATCATCGG
>NZ_JBFTPJ010001006.1:0-2061 GCF_056398445.1 Variovorax sp. 01T439_2 | reverse complement strand
AGTTCGTACTGAGCCACGCGCATCCCGACGCCCATGGCGCACTCGATGCTGACCCCTACAGATCAGCCAGGATCGGCGAAGACATGCTGATCGCAGTGTCCGCGCCCAATGGCTCCGGCGAGCCGCTGCATCAGCTTTCACGGAAAGGCGCATCCGCCGTACCGTTGCTCTTGTACAGCGACGAATCCGGGCTGGGACGCATCATGCGTGCCGTCGTGAGCCGACGGCTGGAGTCGCAAGCAGTACAGCCCGTCTTCACGGCCCATCTCGCCTCCGTCCTCCGGACGATGGCACTGGACGGCAGGGGCATCGCATGGCTGCCGCGGACCCTCGTGGAGGAAGACACCGGCCAAGGGCGCCTTGTCGCCGCAGCGAGCAGCGAGTGGGCCGTTCCGCTGGAAATCAGGCTCTACCGAGACAGCGAGCTCTTGGGGAAGGCGGCGAATGAATTCTGGAGTGCTGCGATCAGGAAGTGAGCGGCGTCGTTCCTGTTCCTGCTTCGCCGCCAACTTACCGAAACACAGATAGGGAACGCCAAGGCTCAAGAGACCGCCTTCAAGCTCGTGGAGCCACACGGGCTGTCGTTGCTAATAAAGCCATCCGGCGCAAAGTTGTGGAGGTACAGGTTCACCCCACACAACAATGAAAGCATGCTGGCCCTCGGCCGCAGCCCTGACGTCAGCCTGAAGCGCGCCCGCGAGCTCCACCAGGAAGCACGAAAGCTCGTCGCAAGTGGTATCAGCCCCGTTCATCACAAGCAACAAGAAAAGCTCTCAATCGTCGGAGCCGTTGCTTCGACGTGGCAGGAAGTGACAAATGGCCGCCTACGCGCAAGCACCGCCACACAGCGCGATCGTGAGATAAAGAACGACTTGCTACCGAAGCTGCGGTTGTGGCAGAGACGCTGATGGCCCTTTGCCTCGCGATCATGGAGCGGAGATGCCTGCTGCCACCTGGGCGAAAAACGCTGGCGCGGGGGCTACGCGCCGGACGGCGCCTGCACTGGCGCGGCAGGCAAGCCCCGCGCATGCGCCTTGAGGCAAGCAATGAAGTCCATGAGCGTGGCCGAGACATGCTCGCGGTTCCACACCACGGTGATCGGGCCGAAGCGGATGTTCGAATCAATGGCGACCTTCCGGAACAGCCCCAGCGAGGCCATGTAGTCCGCCATGGATTCCGCACACACGCCGACATAGTCGCCCTTTTGCAGCAGGGCCTGCATCATGGCCAGCGAGGCGGTTTCCGCCTTGGGCACCAGCCACGATGCTTGTTGCTCGATGAGATAGGCATCCATCTGGATGCGGGTGAGCGTGCCCAGGGGCGGCATCACCCATTGCTCGCGCAGCACGTCGGCAAAGCCCGGCGGCTGGTTGCTGTGCCAGTGCTTGCTGCCCTGGCCAACGACGATGCTCACCTGGTCGTCGAAGAGCACGTGATGCGCCAGCTGCGGCTGGTGCGCCCTTGCATCCAGAACACCGATCACGGCATCCATGGCACGCGTGTCCAGGCCCTTGAGCAGGTCGTCGAACAGCCCGTCATGAATCGACACGGCCACATCGGCATGGCGCTGCTGGAACGCGGTCACGGCTTCGGGCAGGCCGCCGGCAATGCCGGCCCAGACGCTGCCCACGTTCAGACGCGGCACGCGCCCCGCGGCCACCGCATGCATCTCGCGGCCGGTGCGCGCGATGTCGCCCAGCACGGTGATGGCCAGCCGCTTGAGCAGATGCCCCGCAGGCGTCAGTTGCACCTTGCGCCCGCGCACCACCAGCGGCGTGCCCGCCACGCGTTCCAGCTCTGCCAGCCAGTGCGACATGGCCGATTGCGTCATGTGCAGCCGCACCGCCGCCTCGGTCAGCGTGCCCGCCTCGTCCAGCACCAGAAAGGACTCCAGATGCCGGACCTTGATGCCCCGTGCCCAGGAGAGGCCTTCTGAACGCTCAATCATGAGTAAACCTTCATGGATCCATTTTGCATTTTCACTAGGTGGATCGCAGGATTGTCATGAAAATTACTTCATCTTTTATGTCGCACCCTCAGAGGAATCCCTGTGCCTGAAGC
>NZ_JBFTPJ010001005.1:0-2061 GCF_056398445.1 Variovorax sp. 01T439_2 | reverse complement strand
ATCCAGCTGGCCGAGAAGGGCTTTGCGCTGGAGCAGGGCGACATCGACATGCTGCACACCTCCACCAACGACTTCAAGAAGGACCCGGTTTCCGGCGCCATCTTCCTGAACAAGGGCGAGCCCTTCGCAGTCGGCCAGAAGCTGGTGCAGAAAGACCTCGCCAAGACGCTGCGCGCCGTGAGCGCCAAGGGCGTCGACGGGTTCTACAAGGGCTGGGTCGGGCAGGCGATCGTGGCATCGAGCCAGGCCGGCAAGGGCATCATCACGCAGGCCGACCTCGACCAGTACAAGACGCGCGAGCTTGCGCCGGTCGAGTGCGACTACCGCGGCTATCGCGTGGTGTCGGCGCCGCCGCCGAGCTCGGGCGGCGTGATCATCTGCGAGATGCTCAACATCCTCGAGGGCTATCCGCTCAAGGACCTGGGCTTCCGCTCGGCTGAGGCGGTGCACTACCAGATCGAGGCCATGCGCCATGCCTACGTGGACCGCAACAGCTACCTGGGCGACCCCGACTTCGTGAAGAACCCGCTCGAGCGCCTGCTCGACAAGGGCTACGCCGAGAAGATCCGCGCCGCCATCGACCCCAAGAAGGCCGGCGTCTCCAAGGACATCAAGCCCGGCGTCGCGCCGCACGAAGGCAGCAACACCACCCACTATTCGATCACCGACCAGCAGGGCAACGCGGTGTCGGTCACCTACACGCTGAACGACTGGTTCGGCGCCAAGGTCACGGCCGACAAGACCGGCGTGCTGCTGAACAACGAGATGGACGACTTCACCGCGAAGATCGGCGTGCCCAACATGTACGGCCTGGTGCAGGGCGAGGCCAATGCCATCGCTCCAGGCAAGCGCCCGCTGAGCTCGATGAGCCCGACCATCGTCTCCAAGGACGGCAAGCCGGTGTTCGTGGTCGGCACGCCCGGCGGCAGCCGCATCATCACGGCGGTGCTGCACACCATCCTGAACGTGGTCGACTACGGCATGAACGTGCAGGAAGCCGTCGACGCGCCGCGCTTCCACCAGCAGTGGCTGCCCGACGTGACCAACGTCGAAACCTTCGCCCTGAGCCCCGACACCCGCAAGATCCTGACCGACATGGGCCACAACCTGGGCGTGCCGCAGCCAGCCAACCACCTGGCGGCGATCATCGTCGGCGCGCCCTCGCTGGGCGGCAAGCCGGTGGGTGCCAACCGTTTCTACGGCGCGAACGACCCGCGCCGCAACACGGGCCTCGCGGCAGGCTACTGAACCTGCGGCACACTCGAAGGCGGTCGTGCCCCTGTCGGCACGGCCGTTTTTTCATTTTTCATGCACCTGCAAGACATCCTCTATTCCCAGGGCTTCGGCACCCGCCGCGTGTGTGCGGGCCTGGTCCAGCAAGGCCACGTGAGCATTGCCGGCGCGGCCGTGACCGACCCCTTTGCCGACCTCGATCCCGAAGACCTGCTGTTCACCGTGCAGGGCACCGAATGGGCCTACCACGAGAAGGCCTACCTGATGCTGCACAAGCCCGCGGGCACCGAGTGCTCGCAGAAGCCCTCGACCTACCCGAGCATCTACACGCTGCTGCCGTCGCCGCTGCGGCTTCGGCCCAACAAGGGCGCGGTGCAGGGCGTGCAGGCCATCGGCCGGCTCGACCAGGACACCACCGGGCTGCTGCTGCTGACGGACGACGGCCAGTTCATCCACAAGATGGGTTCGCCCAAGCACCATGTGCCCAAGGTCTACGAAGTCACGGCCAAGCACCCGGTGGACGCGGCCCAGATCGAGAAGCTGCTGGCCGGGGTGGTGCTCGACGACGACCCGAAGCCGGTGCGCGCGGCGGCCTGCGAATCCGACAGCCCGCTGCACCTGCGGCTGACGCTGACCGAGGGCAAGTACCACCAGGTCAAGCGCATGCTGGCGGCGGTCGGCAACCGGGTCGAGGGGCTGCACCGCTCCCGCATCGGCGACCTGGCGCTGCCGGGCGACCTGGCGGCCGGCCAGTGGCGCTGGCTCACGGCCGAGCAGGTCGCGGCGCTGCGGGCACCCGCCAAGCCGCCGAAAACGCCGAAATAAGGG
>NZ_JBFTPJ010001004.1:0-2063 GCF_056398445.1 Variovorax sp. 01T439_2 | reverse complement strand
GGGCAGCTGCGCATGCTCTCGCAGCGGCTGGTGCGCGTGGCGGCGCAGCTGCTGTCGGGCATCGACGTGCAGCGCGCGCGGGTTCTGCGCACGCAGTCGACCGAGCGGGTGCAGCAGAACCTCGATCATCTGGGCACCCTCGAGCTGGGCGCGGCCGGCGTGCTCGCGCTGGGCGAAGTGCAGGCCGCCTGGAGCGCGCTCGCCACCTCGCTGGCCGCGCGTCCCGCGCAGCAGGGGCTGGCCGAGATCGATGCGCGCGGCGAGGCCTTGCTGTCGGCGGCCGAGGCCATGACCGAAGCGCTGGAGGCCTCGGGCGCGCGGCGTGCGCTGCGCATCGTCAACATCTGCGGTCGCCAGCGCATGCGCGCGCAGCGCCTCGCGAAGGATGCATTGCTCGCATCGATCATTGCGGCCGAGGCGTCGCGCGAGCGGCTGCTGCCGACCATGAACGAGTTCGAGGCCGCGCTGCTGGAGCTGGAGCGCGCGCCCCTCAGCTCACCCGAGATCCGCGCCGCGCTGGCGGCCGCGCGCGACGAATGGCTGCGCCTGGTCGGCGGCGTGCAGGCGCTGGACAGCCCCGAAGGCCGCGCGACGTTGGTGCGTTCCAGCGAGGCGCTCGTCGACACCTTCGAGCGCCTCACCGCCTGGTACGAGCACAGCCTGCAAGTCATCATGTCCTGACTCCGGTCGCGCCGCGCCCGTGGGATCAGGCTGCGACTTTCTCCACGTGCGCCTGGCGCGTGTAGAGGAAATCGATCACGGCCTTGCGGGCATGAACATAGGCCGGGTCTTCGGCCAGCTCGACGCGGTTGCGCGGACGCGCGATGTCGACCTTCAGCACCTCGCCGATGGTGGCGGCCGGGCCGTTGGTGAGCATCACGATGCGGTCGGAGAGCAGCACCGCCTCGTCGAGGTCGTGCGTGACCATCACGACGGTGCTCTGCGTCTTCTGCACGATGGCGAGCAGCTCGTCCTGCAGCTTGGCGCGCGTGAGTGCGTCGAGGGCGCCGAAGGGCTCGTCCATCAGCAGCACCTTGGGTTCCATCGACAGCGCGCGCGCAATGCCCACGCGCTGCTTCATGCCGCCGGAGATTTCACCCGGGCGCTTCTGCGCAGCCGCCGAGAGGCCGACCATCGCAAGCGCCGCGTCGGTGCGCGCGCGCAGCTGCGCCTTGCCTTCGGTGGCCGCAAAGACGCGCTCGACGGCCAGGTACACGTTCTCGAAGCAGGTGAGCCAAGGCAGCAGCGAGTGGTTCTGAAAGACCACCGCGCGCTCGGGGCCGGGGCCCTTGATTTCCCTGTTCGCGCACAGCAGCACGCCCTGCGTCGGCGTGGTCAGGCCCGCGATGAGGTTCAGCAGCGTCGACTTGCCGCAGCCCGAGTGGCCGATCAGCGTGACGAACTCGCCCTTGGCCACGTTCAGGTTGACGCCCTGCAGCGCAAGGAAGCTGCCCTTGGCCGTCTTGAAGCGCTGCTCGACGTTGTGGATCTCGATGTACTTGGAATCATCATTCATGACTTCACCTCTTCGAACGTGAATGCAGTGGCCAGCTTGATGAGCGCGAACTCCAGCACCAGCCCGACGATGCCGATCACGAAGATCGCGATGATGATGTTGGCGACGTTGAGGTTGTTCCACTCGTCCCACACCCAGAAGCCGATGCCCACGCCGCCGGTCAGCATCTCGGCCGCCACGATCACCAGCCAGGCGGTGCCCACCGCCAGCCGCACGCCGGTCAGCATGTAGGGCAGCACGGCCGGGAACAGGATCTTCGTGAAGATCTTCCACTCCGACAGGTTCAGCACCTTGGCCACGTTCATGTAGTCGCTCGGCACGCGCTGCACGCCAACCGCGGTGTTGATCACCATCGGCCAGATCGAGCAGATGAAGATGGTCCAGATGGCCGCCGGGTTGGCGCCCTTGAACACCAAGAGGCCGATCGGCAGCCATGCGAGCGGCGACACCGGGCGCAGCAGGCTGATGAGCGGATTGAACATGCGCGAAAGGAACTCGAAGCGCCCGATCGCAAAGCCCGCCGGAATGCCGACCGCCGCCGCCAGGC
>NZ_JBFTPJ010001003.1:0-2071 GCF_056398445.1 Variovorax sp. 01T439_2 | reverse complement strand
AGCTTCAGGCGTTCGCCCGCGGGTTTCTTGAGCATGCGGCCGTACACCTCGTCGGCCTTGGCGCCGGCGGGCACGTACTCGCCGCTCTGCAGGTCGAAGCGCAGGATGTCGCGGCCCACCTTCTTGAAGAAGCCGGCCTTGGTCTTCTGGCCGAGGTTGCCGAGTTCGAGCAGCTTGGCGAGCACCGGCGGCGTCGAAAAGTTGGCATAGAACGGATCGGTCTCGGCGTTCAGGTTGTCCTGCAGCGTCTTCACGACATGGGCCATGGTGTCCAGGCCCACCACGTCGGCGGTGCGGAAGGTGCCCGAGCTCGCGCGGCCCAGCTTCTTGCCCGTGAGATCGTCCACCACGTCGGGCGTGAGGCCGAACTTCTCGACCTCCTTCAGCGTGGCCAGCATGCCGGCGATGCCGACGCGGTTGGCGATGAAGTTSGGCGTGTCGTGCGCGCGCACCACGCCCTTGCCGAGCGTGCTGGTGACGAAGGCCTCGAGGTCGTCGAGCACCTGCGGCTCGGTGGTGGGCGTGTTGATCAGCTCCACCAGGAACATGTAGCGCGGCGGGTTGAAGAAGTGAATGCCGCAGAAGCGCGGCTTCAGCGCTTCAGGCAGCGCCTCGCTGAGCTTGGTGATCGACAGGCCCGAGGTGTTCGAAGCCAGGATCGAATGCTTGGCGACGTGCGGCGCGATCTTCTTGTACAGGTCGAGCTTCCAGTCCATGCGCTCGGCAATGGCTTCGATCACGAGATCGCACTCGCCGAGCTTGGCAAGGTCGTCCTCATAGTTGGCCTGCTCGATGAGCACCGCATCGGCCACGTCGCCGAGCGGCGCGGGCTTGAGCTTCTTGAGGTTCTCGATGGCGCGCGAGACGATGCCGTTCTTCGCTGCACCTTGAGCGACAGCTCCGGTCGCGTCTTTTGCAGCCAGGTCGAACAGCACCACAGGCACGCGCACATTGACGAGGTGGGCCGCAATCTGCGCGCCCATCACGCCGGCGCCTAGCACGGCGACTTTCTTCACTTGGAATCGGGACATAACTGGGCTTTGAAGTGTTGTGTTAGTTCGGGGAACACCGTGGAACCGGCTTTGCCGGGCCACCGGTGTTGCCCCCTTGAGGGGGAGGCTGCTACACGAAGTGAGCAGCTACGGGGGTGGGTCAAGGAATGCGGTTCCAGGTCTGGGTACGCCAGAAAGGCCCAAGGTAGCCACGCACTTCGAGCTTCTTCCCGCCTTCAATCGGCGTGAAGCTCGCGCGGTATTCCTTGCCGTTCTCGGGATCGAGGATCTTTCCGCCTTCCCAGACGTCCTTGCCTTCGGCCTTCTTGCCGCCGCGGATGATGTCGAGCCCGGTAATGGGCTTGCCCTTGCGGTCGTCGCTGCATTCATCRCAGATCGCATCGGGCTTGGTGTCCTTCTTGAGCGACTTCTCGATGCGGCCGATGAGCGCGCCRTTCGCTTCGCCGATGCGGATCTCGGCCTTGGCTTCGCCGGTCTTGTCGTCGACGTTGCGCCACAGGCCCACGGGCGTGTTCTGGGCCATGGCCGTGAAGGATGTGGCGGCAAGAACGATGGCTGCAAGCGTCGATTTCATGAACGGCTCCCGGTCGGACGATGAGAAGAAGGGACGACGGCCTCAGGCCAGCGCCGCGTCGGTGTCCATCAGCACCTTGCTGCCGGCGCGTGCGGTGCGCATCAGCGTCGCGGTCTCGGGGAACAGCTTGGCGAAGTAGAAGCGCGCGGTCTGCAGCTTGGCAACATAGAACGGATCGTTGTTGCCTGCGGCGATCTGGCGCAGCGCGACCTGCGCCATGCGGGCGAACAGGTAGCCGAACACGAAGTGGCCGGCCACGCGCAGGTAGTCGACCGCGGCGGCGCCCACTTCGTCGGGGTTCTGGAAACCCTTGAAGCCGATCTCGGTCGTGAACTTGGTGAGCTGGTCGCCCAGGCCCGCGATCGGGTTGATGAACTCGGCCATCTTCTCGTTCACGCCCTCTTCCTCCACCAGCCTGGCCACCAGCTTGCCGAACTTCTTGAGCGAGGCGCCGTTGTTGCCYAGCACCTTGCGGCCCAAGAGG
>NZ_JBFTPJ010001002.1:0-3515 GCF_056398445.1 Variovorax sp. 01T439_2 | reverse complement strand
GCGTGGTATCGCTCGGTATCGGCGCGGTCTTCTGGATGCTCGGTGCGCCGCTGGTTCTGCCTTTTGCCTGGCTCGAACTGGCCGCGGTGGGTTTCGCGTTCATGCTGTACGCACGGCACGCAACCGATGGAGAACGGATTGCGCTGCAGGGCGGCCGGCTGGTGGTGGAACTCGAGAACGGTGGCGACTACGAGCGCACGGAATTTCTGCCGCACCAGGTGCGGATCGAACCGCAGGCCAGCGATCGTTCGCTGATCGAGGTCTCGGGTCAGGGTCGATCGGTCAGGGTGGGGCGCTATGTACGCCCGGAGTTGCGAGCCGCATTGGCGCGCGAGATTCGCATGGCGTTGCGTGGCGCCTGAGGGCTCGCGCGGCGCTGCACGGTTGGGTTTGTTGAAAAAAATTGAAGAAACGTGAACACGATGAAGAGCATTTGGCGCAATAAGTACAGGCCGGCGAATCTGTTGCTGGCGGCCGGCGCGGCTTTCAGCGGCGCGGCGCACGCAGTCAACGATCTGCCCGGCGGCCCCTCGGTGCGCCAGCTGAACCTTCCGCTGGGCGTCACCAAGATTGCGCAGGAACAGCATTTCCTGCACACGGTGATGATGATCCTGTGCACGGTCATCTTCGTTGCCGTGTTCGCGGTCATGTTCTATTCGATATGGAAGCACCGCAAGTCGGTCGGCCACAAGGCGGCCAACTTCCATGAATCGGTGGTGGTCGAGGTCATCTGGACCATCGTGCCCTTCATCATCGTGATCGTGATGGCGCTGCCCGCCACCAAGGTGCTGGTGGCCCAGAAGGACACCACCAACGCCGACCTCACCATCAAGACCACCGGCTACCAGTGGAAGTGGGGCTACGACTACCTGAACGGCGAAGGCGAGGGCCTGGCCTTCATCTCCACGCTCGACAGCTCGCAGCGCGCCATGTCCGACGCCGGTGCCAAGGGCGCCATGCCCGACGACTACCTCTTCAAGGTCGACAACCCGATGGTGGTGCCGGTCCAGAAGAAGGTGCGCATCATCACCACCGCCAACGACGTGATCCACGCGTTTGCCGTGCCCCAGCTGGGCATCAAGCAGGACGCGGTTCCCGGCTTCGTGCGCGACACCTGGTTCCGCGCCGAGACCGTGGGCGACTACTACGGCCAGTGCCAGGAACTCTGCGGCAAGGAGCACGCCTACATGCCGATCCACGTGAAGGTGGTCTCGGCCGCCGACTACACGGCCTGGGTCGATGGCAAGCGCAAGGAAGCCGCGGCCAAGCTCGACGATCCGAGCAAGGTCTGGACCCTGCCCGACATGTTGGCGCGCGGCGAGAAGGTCTATGCCGCCAACTGCGCGGCCTGCCACCAGGCCAACGGCAAGGGCGCCGGCCCGATCAAGCCGCTGGACGCCAGCCCCAAGGTGCTCGACACCGACCACAAGGTGCAGCTCACGGTGCTGCTCAATGGCCAGAACAATGGCGCGATGCCCTCCTGGAAGCAGCTGAGCGACACCGACCTCGCGGCCGTTGCCACCTACACCAAGAACAGCTGGTCGAACAAGACGGGCCAGCTGGTGCAGCCGGCCGAAGTTCTGGCCCTGCGCGGCAAGTGACCGCGTCCAAGCGCCCCGCGACGAAGAAATTGCAAGGAACAACGAAATGAGTGCAGTCCTCGACCCCCACGGTCACGCCCACGACGGCCACGCACACGACGAGCACCACGCAGCGCCCACCGGCTGGCGCCGCTGGGTSTTCGCCACCAACCACAAGGACATCGGCACGCTCTACCTGCTGTTCAGCTTCACCATGCTGATGGTGGGCGGCGTACTTGCGCTCCTGATCCGCGCCGAGCTGTTCCAGCCCGGCCTGCAGCTGGTGAACCCCGAGCTGTTCAACCAGTTCACCACCATGCACGGCCTGATCATGGTGTTCGGCGCCACGTTCTTCATGCCCGGCGGCGCGCCCGCCGCGGGCTGGACGCTCTACGCGCCGCTCACGCTGCAGATGGGCCCCTCGATGGACGCCGGCATCTTCGCGATGCACATCATGGGCGCCTCGTCGATCATGGGCTCGATCAACATCATCGTCACCATCCTGAACATGCGCGCCCCCGGCATGACGCTCATGAAGATGCCGATGTTCTGCTGGACCTGGCTCATCACCGCCTACCTGCTGATCGCCGTGATGCCCGTGCTCGCAGGCGCCATCACCATGACGCTGACCGACCGCCACTTCGGCACCAGCTTCTTCAACCCCGCCGGCGGCGGCGACCCGGTGATGTACCAGCACATCTTCTGGTTCTTCGGCCACCCCGAGGTCTACATCATGATCTTGCCGGCCTTCGGCATCATCAGCCAGATCGTGCCGGCGTTCTCGCGCAAGCGGCTGTTCGGCTACGCCTCCATGGTGTACGCCACCTCGTCGATCGCGATCCTGTCGTTCATCGTCTGGGCGCACCACATGTTCACGACCGGCATGCCGGTCACGGGCCAGCTGTTCTTCATGTACGCGACCATGCTGATCGCGGTGCCCACGGCCGTGAAGATCTTCAACTGGATCGCCACCATGTGGCAGGGCTCGATGACCTTCGAGACCCCGATGCTGTTCGCGGTGGGCTTCATCTTCGTGTTCACGATGGGCGGCTTCACCGGCCTCATCCTGGCCATCGCTCCGATCGACATCCAGCTGCAGGACACCTACTACGTGGTGGCCCACTTCCACTACGTGCTGGTGGCCGGCTCGCTCTATGCCATGTTCGCGGGCTACTACTACTGGGCGCCCAAGTGGACCGGCGTGATGTACAACGAAACGCGCGGCAAGATCCACTTCTGGTGGTCGCTGATCTCGTTCAACGTCACCTTCTTCCCGATGCACTTCCTCGGCCTCGCGGGCATGCCGCGCCGCTATGCCGACTACCCGATGCAGTTCGCCGACTTCAACGCGGTGGCTTCGGTGGGTGCGTTCGCCTTCGGTCTGGCCCAGGTGTACTTCTTCTTCTTCATCGTGCTGCCGACCATGCTCGGCAAGGGCGAGAAGGCGGCGCAGAAGCCCTGGGAAGCGGCTGAAGGCCTCGAGTGGGAAGTGCCGTCGCCGGCGCCCTTCCACACCTTCGAGAACCCGCCCAAGCTCGATGCAACCGCCACCAAGGTGATCGGCTGAACCGCACCGGCCGCCGGCTTGCATGACCACGATGACCACGCCCGAACAGAAAAGGAACAACCGCCGCATGGGGCTCACGCTGGCCTCCATCGCCGTGCTGTTCTTTCTCGGATTCCTGGTCCGCATGATCTGGTTCAGCGGACGCTGAAGCACGAGCCAACGGAGCCGCCCGCATCATGAGCCTCGGTCAACGCATCAAGCGCGCCAATGTCCGCATGGTCGGCAAGCTGGCCGTGGTGGCCTGCGGCATGTTCGCGTTCGGCTATGCCCTGGTGCCGCTGTACCGCGCCATCTGCGAAATGACCGGCATCAACATCCTCGCGCTCAGCGAACTCGAGGTGCCGGGGGGCGCAAGCGGCGGCAAGAAC
>NZ_JBFTPJ010001001.1:0-2075 GCF_056398445.1 Variovorax sp. 01T439_2 | reverse complement strand
GTTCCCTCGCTCAGAGGGGGTGGAAATTAACGTCCTGCCTGTCGGGCTTCGCGGTGCCCGACGCACCGTGTTCAATGCGTCAGATCACCGTGGCCAGGGTGGAGCAGTTTGGGTGGCCATAAGTGGGGCACTTTGGGTGGCCGCCGGGGTATCAGCGGCCAATTGAGTCGCGAGCAATAGGAGAACCGAACGGTGGCGATAAGGCACCTGCGTTGTTTTCTTGCGGTCGCTGAAGAACTCTACTTCGCCCGCGCAGCGGAGAGATTGCATATCGAGCAATCGCCCCTTTCTCGCACAACCAAGGAACTGCAAGAAGAGGTTGGCGACCAGTTGTTCATCCGCACCAGCCGCAGCACGCGGCTGACACGGGCGGGCAAGCTGTTCCTTGAACATGTGCCGCGCGTGCTCACTGCCTTGGAGCAAGCGCGCGACAGCGTAAAGGCGGCGAGACGCACTACTGCCCCTGGCATCGCTGCCAGCGCCAATGTCCGGCCGAAACTGGCTACTGCGCCCGCTGCTGATCGACCAGATCCAGAGCGATCCGCAGTGGTGCCAGGGAAACTACATCGAGCAACCCGTCGGCGCGCGACGGGCATGGGAGTTTTTCAGCGCAGCCACCAATGGTGGGACCCAGGCGTTGCAATCGGCCCTCTCTCATCCCGATAAGGCCGACGAGTGGCTGCGGGCGAGGCGCGCCCTGCCTTTCGAAGCGGATGCCAACGACCTCATTTACCAGATTGCCGCTGACGTGTGTAGTCGACCCACCTGTGACGATTGGACTGACGCCAATTCTCAGATTCRTTACATATACGGCAACTCACTCGAGGACGTTGAGTGCTGGAACCTTTGAAAATGCTTCAGCGATGAAATCCATGAATACGACGGCCCGCTTCGGAAGGAGTCTGTTCGCCACATAAACGATTTGTATAGGCACGGGCGGCGTGGCATATGCCGTCAGCAGCAATTGCAAATTGCCACTCTTCAGCCCTTCCTCGAACAGCCATTCCGGCCCGTACCCGACGCCTAGCCCCGCATTGACAGATTCGCGTGCGGCCTCAGGTGAGCTGACCCGAAGTCTGCCGGTTACCGGAACGTCGGCATCCCGGAAACGCCAAGTGGCACCGGACGACAACAGGGTGTAGATCACGCAATCGTGCCCGCGCAGGTCTTCGGGAGTGTTGGGGACACCGCGTTGAGCCAGATACTTTTTACTGGCAACGCACACGCGCTCGAACAAACCGATGCGGCGCGCGCGCAGTGCACTGTCTGCCAAATGTCCGATCCGTATCGCGAGTTCGGCCCCTTCATCGACCAGATTGACATATCGATCATTGGTCTGGAGATCCAGCGTCAATCCCGGGTAGCGTTCCAGGAAAGCGGGCACATGCGGCAACACGAATGCATAGCTCAGCGCGGTCGGACAGGCAACGCGCAGCAATCCGGACGGATCCACGTTCTCCTTGAACGACGACTCTGACTCGTGCACTGCGTCAAGAATTCGCCGGACCTCCGCGTAGTAGCGCTCCCCCTCCGGCGTGAGGGCGAGCTTGCGTGTTGATCGATGCAGCAGCCGGGCTTGCAAATGATCTTCCAGTGCCGCCACGTACCGGCTGACGTTCGGCTGTCCCAAGCCCAAGTCGCGACCCGCAGCGGAAAAGCTGCCCGTCTCCACGGCGCGAGCGAAGCAAGTCATTAACAGGAACCGATCCAAAGCGAACTCCGATTCATGCATCTGAAGCATGAATAATATACAAAAATGCGATCTTATAAAGATTTGGACATGAGCGCATAGTTCTTCACACGGCAGGTCAGCCAAGGTTGGTTGATCACGGATCACCTAAGGAGAATTTCATGTCCCGCTTGCAAGGCAAACGCACTCTCATCACCGGTGGCACCAGCGGCATTGGCCTYGAAACKGCCAAGCARTTCCTCGCCGAGGGCGCGCGTGTCATCGTCACCGGCGTCAATCCGGATTCCCTCGCCAAGGCCCAGGCGGAATTGGGCAGCGAAGTTCTGGTGCTGCGCGCCGATTCAGCCAACGTGGCTGCGCAGAAGGAGTTGGCGCAAGCCGTCCA
>NZ_JBFTPJ010001000.1:0-2078 GCF_056398445.1 Variovorax sp. 01T439_2 | reverse complement strand
GGCGTGGACCAGGTCGGGAAACTTCATGGCGTCCTGGATGAAGAACACGGGCATGTTGTTGCCCACCAGGTCCCAGTTGCCTTCGTCCGTGTAGAACTTGACGGCAAAGCCGCGCACGTCGCGCGCCGTGTCCTTGGAGCCGCGCTCGCCGGCCACGGTGGAAAAGCGCACGAACACCGGCGTGATCTTTCCGCCTTCGCGCAGCGGCGCCGCCTTGGTGAACTGCGGGATGCCTTCGTAGCATTCGAAGTAGCCGTGGGCGCCCGAGCCGCGCGCATGCACGATGCGCTCGGGAATGCGCTCGTGGTCGAAGTGGGTGATCTTCTCGCGCAGGATGAAGTCTTCGAGCAGCGCGGGGCCGCGCAGGCCGGCCTTGAGCGAATTCTGGTTGTCCGCGATGGGCACGCCCTGGTTGGTGGTGAGCCGCTGGCCGCCCGAGTCGACGCGCACCCGGTCCAGCGATTCGATGGTGGCATTCAGGCCCGGCATGGCCATGCCGCCGGCCTTGTCCGAGTTGATCTCTTCGGACAAGGTGCTGGCCGTTGCCGCGGACGACAGCGGCTGCACGGTCTGGCCGGCGGGCGTGCGCAGCGCGTTGTCCATGCCGTGCTCCAGCGGCTTGTTCGCATTGAAAGGCATGCCGGCGGCCAGCGCCTGCGCATGCGCGGCTTTCTGCGAGGGCGGATCGGCCGGCGGGCCGCCCGGCAGGTGCGCGGCGCCGCTGTCGGTGTTGCGGGCGGCCGCCGCTGCGCTGGTGGCGGCGCTGCCGGATTCGGGAGGAGAAGGTGTTCTGGAAGGCGGCATTGAAACTCCGTTCGATGGGATGGCGGGGCGGGGTTCAGCGGGGCGCGCGCTCGCGCGGCACCTTGCCCTCGGCCGCAAGCTGCAGCACGCCCTCGGCAAACTTCATGAGTTCGTCCGAGAGCGGCGCGCCCGGCGCGAGAACGCCCACGCGCTCGGCCAGGGCCTGGAATGCGGCGCGCGGTGACTCGGGCGCGGCAGGCACGGGAATGTTGCTGTCTTCGGGCATGGGACGGCCTCTGCTGGTGCCTCAGGTGCGCGCGTGCGCGTGGGGCCAGCGCAGATGGCCGGAACGCCGCGCGAGCAGCAGCCCGGCCGCAGCCAGGCCGACCATCGCAATGGCGGCCGTGTTGCCGGATGCCGCACGGCCCATGTCGAGCGCGATCTCGCCGGTGCGCGGCCCGGCAAGCTGCAGCCGGCGCTTGGTCATCTGCGCGCCCAGCTCGCCGAGCCGGTCGGGCAGCAGCTTCTCGGCGGCCGGCAGCAGGATGGTTTCCTCGTCGGCCACGTGGTGCATCACGTCGCGCATCAGCGCCGAGAGGGTTTCATCGTAGTCGCGCGCTTCGGGCTCCATGGCGCGAAGCAGGCCGATGAGGCGGCGCATCTCGGAATGCTCCTCGAGCGCCTTGGTGATGCGTTCGTCGTCCTCGCAGACCTTGCGCATCTCGGGATAGAAGATTTCTTCCTCGAGCTGCGCATGGATCTCGAGCGCGGTGCAGATGGTGTTGACCAGCCCTTTCTTCACCCGTTCCGGCGCGCCGGCCTTGTACTGGTGGAAGGTGGAGAGCACGTGCGTGTGGTCCAGGCGAATCATGTTGGTCGCCGTAGGAAAGAGCCGGGAGACGATGTTGGTCATGTGAAACTCCAGGGTAGGACGCCCCCCGAAGCGCCTGCGGCGCCTCCCCCCACTGGGGGGCGCACCCGGTGGCCCGGCTAAGCCGGTTCCACGGGTGCGCTGGACTGGGTCGTCGGGTGTTGTGTGCGGCCGGTCAGGCGGCGGCGGTGAGCTCTTCCATGAGCTCTTCCTTGCGCGTGGCGAGCTGCTCGCGCATGGCCACCAGGTCGAGCCCCCTGGCGGCGCGTGCCTTGACGAAGATCTCGTTGCGCTCTTCCTTCACGTGGTGGTCGATGTATTCGCCCAGCACGATGACCTTGGCATCGAACTTGTCGTCCACCTCGGTCGCGGCTTCGATCTGCGCGATCAGCTCCTTGGCGCTGGTGTGCTCGACCTCGGCTTCGTCCAGAAGATCGGTTTCGCTGATCGCCTCGCGCACGGC
>NZ_JBFTPJ010000999.1:0-2081 GCF_056398445.1 Variovorax sp. 01T439_2 | reverse complement strand
GCCCACAGCATGGGAAAGCTCCCGGGATTGGCGCGCCGCGATCAGGCGGCTCGGGTGACGCAGACGCGGCGTCAGGATGACTTCGAGGCCGCCGGGGACCGAGGGAAGCGTCAGTTCCCCCTCGTGCGGCGGCCCCTTGCGCTTGAGCAGGTGGATGCGCAACTCCCAGTCGACGCCGAAGCGCGCCTGCAGCCGCAGCGGGGCGGCCGACGACTCGTGCTCGGCCGCAGCCGGCCGGCACAGGATGACGGGTCCGTCGCAGCCCTGGGCGCAGACCTGCAGGCGCCGGATCTGCTCCTGGCGGGCCTGCGGCAGCCAGCTCACGAGCATGCCGGCGGCATTGGCCTTGATGAGTTGCTCGGTCGCCCACAGCCGTTCGACCGGCTTGTCGGCGGCGATCCAGACCAGGTGGCGCTCGTCGAGGCCGAGGTGGTGCAGCCCCGGCAGATGCGGGGCCTTCGGCGGGCCGATCACCACGATCTGCCGGCCCTGCCCGACCAGCGTGCGCATGGCGGGCGCGAGCAGCCGCCATTCGAGCACCGAGGGTTGGACCTGCAGCACCTCGGTCAGCGACTGGCAAGGCCAGCCGCCGCCCGGCAGCTCGGCATCCAGGCGCTCGAACCCTGTGCTCACGGCCGAAGTGACCGGGGTGCCGAGCGCATCGCCGCGCCAGACGGCCGCTTCGACCGCGTGCGGCAACACGATGGCCGGACGCCATGGCCGCTCCGACGGCGGTGAACTTTCGCGGGCCGACGACGCTTCATCGCCATCGGCCCATGACAGGGGGATGGCCATAAGGACTCCAGATACTGTATGGATGAACAGTATCCATCCGGTGCGGGGAAGTGAGCAAGAAGGTTTACAAATTTGCCCCGGCCATGCCGCCTTGTGAAATCCGACCCGCCTGCACGCCCAAGGAAAATCCCCGCCCGGCGAAGCCGGAACCGCCGCCACAATGGGACGCATGTGCTACTCAGCCCAGATCCGCGCCGACTACAAGCGGTTCTTCCGCCAGTTCGGCGGCGTCCTGTCGCTGCGTGCGTTCGCCAAGCTGTACTACGAGCGCCAGGGCAATCCCAGGATCAAGATTCCGAAGGTCGTCGACGCGGCGTTCATGAACCCCGAGTCCGACGAGGAGCGGGAGATCAAGGGCCTGATCGACGCCTTCAACGCCGAACAGGCCATGGCGCTCGAGCAGGATCTCTTCAAGCAGCGCAAGCGACTCGCCGACGCCGAACGCAAGCTCCAGGTCAAGGCAACGAAGAAGGCGGCGGAGGATGTGCGGATCGCGACGGCGAAGATCGAGTGGGGTCTCGGCAAGCTGGCCGACCTGAACCGTGTCGAGCTCGAACCGCGCGACGCACGGATCTTTCCGGGCGTGCATGTCCCCGTGATGATCTGGGAGGACGGGCAGCGAGTCGTCAAGCCCATGCGCTACCAGTGCCGGCCCGCCGGCAAACCCGCGAAGTTCGATGCGCTCTATCCCGGCACCTACAACGCCCGGCGCGACAACCTGGAAGGGTTCTGGAAGGACCTCTTCGGTCTGTCGCACGGGATCATGGTCGTCAATGCCTTCTATGAGCACGTCGACCGGGATGGCGAGGACGTGGTGCTCGAGTTCAGGCCGCAGCCGCAGCAGGACATGCTGGTCGCATGCCTCTGGTCCGCATGGTCGGCGCCAGGGGAGCCCGACCTGCTCTCCTTCGCTGCCATTTCCGATGAACCTCCGGAAGAGATTGCGGCAGTGGGTCACGACCGCTGCATCATCCCCATCAAACCGGAGAACGTCGATGCGTGGCTGCGGCCGGATCGCGCGAACCTGGAGGCCTCGTACGCGGTCCTCGATGACCGCGAGCGGCCGTACTACGAGCATAGGCTGGCGGCATAGGCATCGCGTACCTGCCGCTCGCCGATAGCTCAGACTTCAGACTGGTTGCTGCACGGCACCTTCGCCGTCGCCGTCGCCACTCAATTTGCTGATACTCACGACGGAGAAACCGATGCTGATTGTCTTCGGCGGCCTATCGGGCACCGGTAAGACTGCCATCGCGCGCAACCTCGTCGCTTGCTTGCCCTCTGTC
>NZ_JBFTPJ010000998.1:0-2082 GCF_056398445.1 Variovorax sp. 01T439_2 | reverse complement strand
GTTCACCGGCGCCGAGATGATCGCGAAGAACTACGGCATCGACAAGGATGCACTCGACCGCTACGCGCTCGAAAGCCACCGCCGCGCCATGGCCGCGACGCGCTCGGGTGCGTTCGACGGCGAGATCGTGCCCATCGAGATCCTGCAGGCCGACGGCAGCGGCACGGGCGAACGGCACACGGTGGATGAAGGCATCCGCTTCGATGCCACGCTCGAAGGCATTGCGGGCGTCAAGCTGATTGCCGAGGGCGGACGCTGCACCGCCGCCACCGCGAGCCAGATCTGCGATGGCGCGAGCGGCGTGCTGGTGGTGAACGAACGCGGCCTCAAGGCCCTGGGCGTGAAGCCGATCGCGCGCATCCACCACATGAGCGTGATGGGGCACGACCCGGTGATCATGCTGGAGGCCCCGCTGCCCGCCACGCTGCGTGCGCTCAAGAAGGCCGGCATGCGCATCCAGGACATCGATCTCTATGAAGTGAATGAAGCCTTCGCGCCCGTGCCCATCGCCTGGCTGGAAGCGCTGGACGCCGACCCCGCGCGGCTCAACGTGAACGGCGGCGCGATCGCGCTCGGCCATCCGCTGGGCGCCTCGGGCACCAAGCTCATGACCACGCTGGTCCACGCGCTCGGCCGGCGCGGCAAGCGCTACGGCCTGCAGACGATGTGCGAAGGCGGCGGCATGGCCAACGTCACCATCGTGGAGCGGCTCTGATGAACGCACCGCAGCCCTATGTGCTCTACGCGCTGGCCGACGGCATCGCCACGCTCACGCTCAACCTGCCGGCCAAGCTGAATCCGATTGCGCGCGAGCTGCAGGTCGAGCTGCGCGACACGCTGGAGCGCATCCGCGACGACCGCGCGGTGCGCGCCGTGATCCTGACCGGTGCCGGCAAGGCCTTCTGCGTGGGCGCCGATTTGAGCGCGATGGCGCCAGGCGACGAAGGCAAGTCGCTCGGCGCGCAGACCGCGGAGTGGATGCAGTCGCTCAGCAACCCGCTGATCGAGACGCTGCGCACGCTGCCCGTGCCGGTGGTGGCGGCCGTCAACGGCGCCGCGGCCGGCGCCGGCGTGGGCCTGGCGCTGGCGGCCGATGTGACGATCGCGGCGCGCAGCGCCTACTTCTACCTGTCCTTCCTGCCCAAGCTCGGCATCGTGCCGGACCTGGGCTGCACCTGGGCCATTCCGCGGCGCGCCGGCCGGGCACGCGCGATGGGCATGGCGCTGCTCGACGAGCGCCTGGGCGCCGAGCAGGCGGTGCAATGGGGCCTGATCTGGGCCTGYGCGGACGACGAACAGCTGCTTGACGAAGCGCGCGCCATCGCACAGCGGCTCGCCCGGCTGCCGGCGCATGCGGTGGTCGAGGCGCGCGAAGCCTTCGAGGCCGCCGAGCGCCACACGCTGGCCGAGCAATTGCACTACGAAAGCGAGCGCCAGCGCGAACTGATCGACCGCCCCACCTTCCGCGAAGGCGTGAGCGCCTTCCTGCAGAAGCGTCCGCCACGCTTCCCCGGGCGCTGAGCCATGATCGAACGCACGCTTTTCAGCGCCGACCACGAGGCCTTCCGCGACAGCTTCCGCCGCTTCATGGACAAGGAGATCGCGCCCTTCCACGAGGCCTGGGAAGAACAGGGCTACGTGGACCGCTCCGTGTGGTCCAAGGCCGGCGAGAACGGCTTTCTCTGCATGGCGCTGCCCGAGGACTACGGCGGCGCGGGCGCCGACCTGCTCTATTCGGTGATCCAGTTCGAGGAGCTCTGGGCGCGCGGCTTCACGGGCATCGGCTTCGGGCTGCACAGCGAGATCGTGGCGCCGTACGTCCTGCGCTACGGCACCGAGGCGCAGAAGCAGCACTACCTGCCCAGGCTCGCGAGCGGCGAGATGGTCGGCGCCATCGCGATGAGCGAGCCCGGCGCGGGCAGCGACCTGCAGGCGGTCAAGACCAGCGCCATCCGCCAGCCCGACGGCAGCTACCTGCTCAATGGCAGCAAGACCTTCATCACCAACGGCTGGCATGCCGACCTCGTGATCGTGGTCGCCAAGACCGACCCGGCCGCGGGCGCCAAGGGCACCAGCCTGTTC
>NZ_JBFTPJ010000997.1:0-2083 GCF_056398445.1 Variovorax sp. 01T439_2 | reverse complement strand
TCGTTTCGGCTGCATGGCTGCCGCTGTGGGTCGCCAAGGACAAAGGTCTGTTCGAGGCCCATGGCCTGGACGTCGAGATCACGACGGTGCAGAACGTCTCGACCGTCGTGGGCGCACTGGGCCGGCAGTTCGAGGTATCGGGCTGCACGCCCATCGACATCATCAAGGCGCGGCTCAAGAAGCTGGACGTCGTCGGCATCGCGGGCAACACCCAGGAGATGTCGAGCAACCAGCAGATGCGCCTGCTGACCCGCGCAGACGGACCGGTCAAGCGCATGGCCGACCTCAAGGGGCAGGTCGTCGCCACGCCTTCGCTCAACGGCGTGATCCACATTGCAACGCTGAACGCACTGCGCCAACAGGGCATCGACACCAACGACATCCGCTTCCAGGAGATGGCCTTCGCCAACATGGGCGACCAACTGGCGGTCGGGCGCGTCGCGGCGGCCGAGATCGTCGAGCCCCTTTGCCTCCGCGCCGGGCAAGGTCGCCACGACCAGCCTGGGCAATCCGATGCTCTCGGTGGCGGACCCGGTGGTGCTGACCTGCTGGATGGCCAACGGCCAGTGGGCCAAAGACAACCGCGCGGCGGTGCTCGCCTGGCGCGCGGCACTCGACGAGGCGAATCAATACATCCAGAAGAACGACAAGGCATCGCGCGCGGTGCTCACAAAGTGGACACGCCTGCCCGACGAGATCGCCAACGCGGTGCGCCTGCCCGCCTACAGCACCCGGCTGGACGACGCGGCGATCGACACCTGGATCAAGGCGTCTCTGGCTGTAGGCGCCATCAACGAGAAGCTGACCGCGGCGGGCGCCAGCTTCGAGTGACGCAACGCAAAGAGACAACCCGAAGAGACAACGGCCCTCGGGCCAGAGAAACATGAATTCACCCGTATTCAGCTGCGAACGCGCAGAAGTCAGATTGGCATCGGCCATCGGCGACAAGACGATCCTCCAGGGCATCGACCTGCAAGTGGGCCGGCAGGAGTTTCTGTGCCTGGTGGGCGGATCGGGCACCGGAAAGACCACCCTGCTGCGCGCATTGGGCGGCTTCTGCGCGCCGACAAGCGGCGCCGTCCTATACGAAGGCAAGGCGTTCCGCAGCCCGCCCGAAGGCGTCGTGACCGTGTTCCAGGACTACGGCAATGCCCTGCTGCCGTGGCGAACCGTGCGCGCTAACGTCGCGCTCGGCATCGAGGAAAAAATCTCCGGCGCAGAGCTCGACCGGCGCATCGACACGGCGCTCGCGCTGGTGGGCCTGCAGAAGGCCGAACGGGAATACCCCGCCAAGCTTTCCGGCGGCATGCAACAGCGGCTACAGATTGCGCGCGCCCTGGCATTGCAACCCAAGGTCCTGCTGATGGACGAGCCCTTCGGTGCGCTCGATGYCATGACGAAAGCAAAGCTGCAGGACGAGCTGCGCAACATTCAGGCGAGCACCGGTGCCACCATCGTCTTCATCACGCACGACGTGGACGAGGCCGTCTATCTCGGCGATCGCGTCGTCCTGCTCGCAGGATCGCCGGGAACGATCGCTTCGGAAATACGCCCGCCTCTCCCCGCGCGCCGCGACCAGATTTCCACCAAGGAGATGCCGGAATACCTGCACGCGCGGCACGAGTTGCTGGAGCGCTTGCACGGAGCCGCCCGATGACCGGCCACTCGCGCAGGGCCCGCCAATGGCTGTTGCCCGTCGCGCTCCTCGGCGCCTGGCAACTCGCCGTCATGGTCAACGACGGTTTCAACGTGCTGCCCACGCCCACCGAGATCGGTCGCGCGCTCACCGAGAGTCTCATCGACGGGCGCCTGGTCGCGGACGCCGCGCACACCTTCGCCGCGGCCCTCGCGAGTTGGGCGATCTGCCTGCTCATAGGCATACCGCTCGGCATGGCGCTGGGCACCTTCAGCACGCTTCGCACCATGCTGTCGCTCTTCATCGAACTGCTCAGGCCGTTGCCGGCGGTGGCGCTCATTCCACCCGCGGTGCTGGTCTTCGGTTTTTCATGGAAGACCGAGATCACCGTGACGGTGTTCGCCAGTATCTGGCCGCTCATCTCCAGCAGCAGGGCCGGCATCGAAG
>NZ_JBFTPJ010000996.1:0-2083 GCF_056398445.1 Variovorax sp. 01T439_2 | reverse complement strand
GCTGAGCACTGTCTTCGGGATCGCCATTTTTCTGTCTCCTTCTTGTTCGCCGGGCCGCTAGCGCGCCACGCCCAGCAAGCGTTCGAGCACTTGAGGCTGGCTGCGCAATGCCGCGGCACTGTCGGCATGCACGATGGTCCCGTGGTCGAGCACCACGGCGTGGTCGGAAATCGCGAGGATCGCCTGCGGATGCTGCTCCACGATGATCGCGGCCAGCCCCTCGTCCTGCGTGATGCGGCGGATGGCGCGCAGCAGCTCTTCCACGATGATCGGCGCCAGCCCTTCGAGCGGCTCGTCGAGCAGCAGCAGCTTCGGGTTGAGCACCAGCGCGCGGCCCACGGCCAGCATCTGCTGCTCGCCGCCCGACAGCTGCGTGCCCAGGTTGGTCTTGCGCTCGGCCAGGCGCGGGAACATCTCGTAGACGCGCTGCGGGTTCCACTTGCCGGGCCGCTCGACCGCCGTGAGGTTCTCGTGCACCGTGAGCGACTTGAAGATGTTGCGCTCCTGCGGCACCCAGCCGATGCCGCCCGCCGCGCGCTGGTGCGGCGCCAGCTTGTGCAGCGCCAGTCCAGCCAGCGAGATGCTCCCGCCGTGCTGCCGCGTCGCACCCGCCAGCGTGTTGATCAGCGTGGTCTTGCCCGTGCCGTTGCGGCCCAGCAGCGCCAGCGTCTGGCCTTCGCCGAGCGCGAAGGCCACGTCGTGCAGCACCACGGCCTCGCCGTAGCCGGCGCTCAGGTTCTCGATGCGCAGCAGTTCAGACATGAACGGCATCTCCATGGCCCAGGTAGACCTCTTTCACCTTCGGATCGTTGGCGATGGTTTCGGGGTCGCCTTCCGTCAGCAAGGTGCCGTTGACCAGCACCGTCATGCGGTCGGCAAAGCTGAACACCAGGTCCATGTCGTGCTCGATCAAGAGCACCGACACGTCGGCCGGCAATGCGGCCACCGTCTGCAGCAGCTCCTCGCGCTCGCCG
Organism: Variovorax sp. 01T439_2; assembly: GCF_056398445.1. Classification (NCBI taxonomy): domain Bacteria; kingdom Pseudomonadati; phylum Pseudomonadota; class Betaproteobacteria; order Burkholderiales; family Comamonadaceae; genus Variovorax; species Variovorax sp. 01T439_2. The sequence goes on along the minus strand of NZ_JBFTPJ010000996.1, from coordinate 1,109 downwards.
GCGGGAACGCCCGCCACCGGTTCGTCGAGCAGCAGCACGCGCGGCTCGCAGGCCAGCGCAATCGCAATCTCGAGCAGGCGTCGCTTGCCGTAGGCCATGAACTTCGTCTGCTGCTGCGCCACGTCGCCGAGGTGGAACTGCTCGAGCAGCTGCGCCGCGCGCTCCGTCACGGCCTTGCTGGACCCCAGCGGGCGCCACCATTGCGAGGCGATGCCCTGGTGCTGCGAGACCACGAGCGCCAGTGTTTCGAGCGGCGTCATCGAGTCGAACAGCTGGTTGATCTGGAAGGTGCGCACCAGGCCGCGCGCCACGCGCTTGTGCGGCGCGAGCGTGGTGATGTCTTCGCCGAGCAGCGAGATGCGGCCTTCGGTGGGCACGAGCACGCCCGTCAGCAGGTTGATGAGCGTGGTCTTGCCGGCACCGTTGGGGCCGATCAGCGCATGGCGCGCGCCGCGCTTGAGCTCCATCGTGACGTTGTTGGTGGCCGTGATGCCGCCGAAGCGCATCACCAGGCCCTGTGTCGAAAGCACGGTCTCGGTCATGCCGCGCCTCCCTTCTTCCTCTTGCCCAGCCAGGTCCACGGCTTGAGCACGCGATCGCGCCCCACGAGCACCAGCAGCACCAGCAGGAGGCCGATCCAGAACATCCAGTACTGTGGCGTCACGGCCGATAGCCAGTTCTGCAGCAGCTTGAAGACGATGGCGCCCGCCACGCCGCCATAGAGCCAGCCCACGCCGCCGATCACCAGCATCAGCAGCACGTCGGCCGAGCGGTCGAAGGCCAGCACGTCGAGCGAGGCAAAGCCCGTGGTCTGCGCCAGCAGCGCGCCCGCGGCACCGGCAATGCCGGCCGCCACGGTGTAGATGACGACGACCCGCGACACCACCGGAATGCCGATGGCCATGGCGCGCAGCCGGTTGTCGCGGATCGCCTTGAGCGTGGCGCCGAACGGTGAATGCACGAGGCGCCGCATCGCAAGGAACAGCAGCAGCATCACCGTCAGCGAATACCAGGCCGCCGTGCGGCCGTAGAGGTCGAACGTGAACAGGCCGAGCACCGGCCCCATCACCACGCCCTGCAGGCCGTCGGCACCGCCCGTGAGCCAGTCG
>NZ_JBFTPJ010000995.1:0-2087 GCF_056398445.1 Variovorax sp. 01T439_2 | reverse complement strand
GTCCTTGCCCAGGCCCATCGTCAGGAAGGACTTGCCTTCGTTGTAGACCTGCGAGCCGAGGATCTCGCTGAGCTTGATCGACTGGCGCTTGGCGTTCGGCAGCTCGAGCGCCATGTAGTTCTTGCCCGGGATGGTTTCGACCACGCGGATCGACACCAGCGAGAGCGAACGCGCCAGGTCCTTGGCCAGGCCGACGATCTGCGAGCCCTTGACGCCGGTGGCCGGCTCGATCTCGTAGCGCGTGATCACCGGGCCCGGCGAAGCCAGCACCACATGCACTTCGACGCCGAAGTCCTTGAGCTTCTTCTCGATCATGCGCGAGGTCATCTCGAGCGTGTCGGCCGAGACCGTTTCCTGGCGCGCCTGCGCCGCGTCGAGCAGATCGACCTGCGGCAGCTTGCTGTCGGGCAGTTCCTTGAAGAGCGGCTTCTGGCGCTCCTTGACGACGCGGTCGCTCCTGGGCACCTCGGTCATCGCGGGCTCGATCTGCACCGGCGGCGACGCCGCGCGGCGCTTCGGGCGCGGCTCGATGCGCAGTTCTTCGTCGCCGTCGAAATCCGCCGGCTCGCCACCGTCCGCTGCACGCGAGAACGGCAGGTCTTCGGCCTCCGCACGCTCGCGGGCGGCCTGCTTGCCCATGGCGATGTCGGCCGCCATTTCGCGCTTTTCGCGGCGCGACTCGAACAGCGAATAGGCCCGCGCGCCGATGCGCTCGGCGATCTGGCTCCATGAGAAACGAAACACCAGCGCCGAGCCGATCACGCCGGCAGCGATGGCCACCAGCGCCGATCCGGTAAAGCCCATCCAGCGCACGCTTGCGGGCCCCACCAGGTAGCCCAGCACGCCGCCGCCCGAACCCGGCAGGTGGGACTCGAGCCGGTACAGGCGCGACCATTCGAGCACCACGCTCGCGCACAGCAGCAGCACCAGGCCGAACCAGAACGCCAGGCGGCTGCGGTTGAAGCGCCCGCGCACCGGCTGCTCGGCCGGCGCGGCCTCGCCGCCGCGCAGCCAGTTGGCCAGCGACGAAAGCCATGCCCGCAGGCCCGCCGCGAGGCACCACCAGACCGAATAGCCCGCCAGGAAATAGCTGCCGTCGGCCAGCCAGGCGCCGATGCGCCCGCCCCAGTTCTTGATCTCGCCGCCGGTGCCGGAGGTCGACCAGGCCGCATCGGAGGGCGTGAAGCTCAGCATGGCCAGCAGCCAGAACAAGAGCCCCGCAAAGCCCGCCACCAGCGTGATCTCGTGGGCGAAGCGCATGGCGCGCAGGCGCACCGGCTGCCCCTCGGCGGCAGAAGAAGATTGAAGTGTATTGAGCGAATAGGTCATGAAAAACGCGGCACCCAATCCTTCGAAACGGCGGCTGGATGCCTGAACACTACAACAAAAGGGTGCGGCCGCCTGAAGCGCCGGACCCGGCGGCTCAAGCCAGGGACAAGAGCCGGTCCTTGACGATCATGGAGCCGTCGTCCTGGGTCTGGACAAATCCGCGCTCCTCGAGATCCTTCATCACGCGGCTCACCATTTCGCGCGAGGCGCCCACCATTTTCGCGAGATCCTGGCGCGAGATCTTGTCGCGCACCTTCAGGTTGCCTGCGCCATCGTCGATCGCGAACTCGAGCAGCGAGCGCGCCACGCGCCCATAGACGTCCATCAGCGCAAGCGACTCGATCTTGCGGTCGGCATGGCGCAGCCGCTGCACCAGGCCGCGCATGATGTTGTAGGCCATCGAGGAGTTCTCGGGCAGGCAGCGTGCGAAGGCGTCCCGGTCCAGCATGAGTACGTCGCACTGGATCTCGGTGCGCACCGTGGCCGAATGGGGCTCGTCGTCGATCAGGCTCATCTCGCCGATGTAGTCGCCGGGATGCAAGGTGGCAAGGATCACCTCGCGCCCGCGGTTGTCGGCGCTCGTCACGCGCGCGCGTCCGGTCAGGATGATGTAGAGCGCGTCGGATTTCTTGCCCTGCTCGACAACGACTTCGGCCCGCTTGAAGCGCTTCTTGATGATCGCATCCGCAATGCTTGCAGACTGCGAGGACGTGAGCGAGGCAAACAGCGGAACGCGCCGCAGCAACTCAAGATTGGAC
>NZ_JBFTPJ010000994.1:0-2090 GCF_056398445.1 Variovorax sp. 01T439_2 | reverse complement strand
GTGGAACGCAGCTCAAGGTCAAGACATGGCTCGAGAAGGACGTGTTCCCCTTCATCGGCAAGATGCCCATCTCCACCATCGGTCCGCGCGACATTCTGGAGCGGGTTGTCCGCAAGCTGGAAGCACGCAGCGCCATCGATACGGCCCATCGCGTCAAGCAGCTTTGCGGGCAGGTGTTCCGCTTYGCAGTCGTGTCAGGACTGGCAGAGAGGGACGTCACCGCCGATCTGAGCGAAGCTCTGGCCTCGAAAGCGACGAAGCACTTCGCCGCCATTACCGAGCCCAAGAGAGTCGGCGACCTGATGCGCTCGATCCATGCCTACAGCGGCCACCCCACCACCGTTGCCGCGCTGAAGCTTTCCCCTCTGCTGTTTGTCCGGCCCGGCGAGTTGCGCACCGCGGAATGGGCCGAGATCGACCTGGACGCGGCCGAGTGGCGCATCGCCGGCCCGAAGATGAAAATGAAGGTCGATCATGTCGTGCCGCTCGCAACCCAGGCGGTGGAGATCCTGCGCGACCTCCACCCAATCACAGGGCATGGACGGTTTGTGTTTCCGAGCATACGGACGGGTGAACGCCCCATGAGCGAGAACACCATCAATGCCGCCCTGCGTGGAATGGGCTACAGCGCCGAAGTCCACACGGCTCACGGCTTCAGGGCAACCGCGCGGACCATCATGGATGAGGTGCTTGGCGAGCGCGTGGACTTCATCGAGCACCAGCTCTCCCACATGGTCAGGGATACCAACGGTCGTGCGTACAACCGCACCGCGCATCTCCCCGCGCGCCGGGAAATGATGCAGCGCTGGGCGGACTACCTGGACAAGCTGCGCATCGGTGCCGACCTGATTCCGTTGAAGCCGCGCCAGATGACATAGCGCCAAGTCCGCGCGCTCCTTCCAAGCCAGCTGGATGAGTGCCACGACATCGCGCAGGTGCGCCGCAATCTGGGGCAAACCGCTTCGGACGCCTGCCGTGAACTGCTGTGCTGCTCGCAGTGCGCCGCGCGCCCGTTCCGACGCCGCGCGTTGACTACAGCCGGCTCAGCCAGGACCAGACACTCGAAGTCACCTTCCGATGTCGGCGTCGGGACAAAGTGGCGAACGCATTACAAATGTGCTACGCTTACGGCCATGAAATCGTGCACCTTACCTGCCGTTCGCGTTGAGCCGGAACTGCGTGCCGAGCTCGAAGCGGTCCTGGGTGAAGAGGAAACCATCAGCACCTTTGTGGCCGATGCCGTGCGCCGAGCAGTTGACTTCCGTCGCGTCCAGACGGACTTCCATGCGCGTGGCGAGGCCGCTTGGCAGGACTACCTGCGAACCGGTGTTTCACACCCCGTGGACGAAGTGTTTGACCGCGTCCAGGCCCGCATTGATGCACGACGTCGCGAATTGCAAGGCTCTGGCACGTGACTGAGTTGTTCGGGGTTGAGATGACCCCGCAAGCCGAGGATGACCTTGAGCGGTTGTTTGAGTTCCTCGTCGCTCGGTCAGAGACCTTGGAGGAACTGGACCATGCCCAGCATGTACTGCACGAGCTTCGCACCAGTATCAAGAAGCGGCTGGCCGAGAATCCTTGGGCGTATCGGAAAGCGAGCGACGGCAGGCGTACAACGCGCCGAGAGTTGATCGTAGGGCTTGGTTCCACAGGCTACGTGGCCCTCTACGAAATCCTTCCAGGGCGGGAAGTCAGGGTGTTGGCAATTCGTCATCAGCGCGAAGAGGACTACCACTGAGCCCAATGCGGCCGTAAGTCGCTGTGGTGTGGCGCGACGATCTGGCTGAGAGGCGCGCGACAGTCTCCACAATTTGAATGACTTCTTCAGAGATGCTGCTATGTCTCTTGTGGGCCCCTAAGCGGAAGTACCAGCACGAAGAAAGCTGCCCGTCGATGGAGACTTCAGTCGATGCCCGGAAGGCCTCTCACTGCGAAGTATTGCTTGGCGCTCTTGCTTCAAGCCCTTTGATCTCACTCAAGCCTTCGTCCGTGGGTACCGATCCAAGTTGCCAAGTAGTGTGAAGTAAGTACTCCCCCATAAAACTCACCGCCCAATTGCGACAGTCGGACGTATGTCCTTTCCTTGGACG
>NZ_JBFTPJ010000993.1:0-2096 GCF_056398445.1 Variovorax sp. 01T439_2 | reverse complement strand
GCCATAGGATTCGCCAGCCCAAGGAAATTCGCAATGCTCGTGATGCGCGTTCGATCCGGTTTGTTCTTCGCCCGCGCCGAGCGCCCCCGCCCCGCCCGGTGGTGACGCATGCTGCCCCTCAAGGATCTCCACGCCTTCTTCGAGCGCTGCATCTGGCCGCGCGCATTGACGCAGGCCGAGCGAACCAAGGCCTTCGAGGCCTTGTACATCCGCCACCATGAAGCGCACTCCTATGTGTGCCGGCGCGACGAGACCGCCGACAGCTGGATCGGCGTGCTCGAAGGTTTCTTGCGTGTGCAGGACACCACGGTGGACGGCCGCCTGATCATGTTCACCGGGGTTGCGTCGAGCGGGTGGATCGGCGAGGGCTCGCTGCTGAAACCCGAGCAGCGCAAGTACGAGGTCATGGCGACGCGGCCGACCGTCACCGTGCATCTGCCGAGGGCCACGTTCTCCTGGCTGCTCGATCGAAGCATTCCGTTCAACCACTTCATGCTCTCCCATCTGAACGAGCGGCTCGGGCAGTTCATCGCCATGGTCAAGTTCGACCGGCTGCTCGAACCGACGTCGCGCGTGGCGCGGGGAATCTCCAGCCTCTTCCATCCGGTGCTCTATCCGAACACCGACTCCACGCTGCGGATCAACCAGGAGGAGATCGGTTCGCTCGTCGGCATCTCGCGCCAGCGCGTCAACGCCGCGCTGACCGAACTGGAAAGCGCCGGCCTCATCCGGCGGGGCTACGGCTACATCACGGTGATGGACCGGCAGGCGCTTGCCAGGTATCCCTGACCCGCCTGCGGTGCAGCGTGGGAAAGCGAAGGGTTTCTCCTTAGAAATCAGTGGCCCGAATGTCCGTCCCGGAACAGTTGCCCGAGGTCTCGCCTTTCAGAATCACGCAGGCATCGCTCCATGTCGTTGCGGTGCAGAGGCTGACAACCGACAAAGGAATCGAGACATGCACTTCTTCTCCTCCTCCAGGGAATCACGGGCCCGCACCAAGCTCCACGCCGTTGCCGCGGCGGCTGCCGGCGCAGCGATGTTGGCCGCTTGCGGCGGCGGCTCCGATCACCGCGGCGCGGTCCCCGTGCTGTTTCCGGTCCCGCCTGCGGCGCAGCCCGCCAGCCCGCCGCCCGCACCGGCCGTCACGGCCCAGAAGGCCTGCGGCGAACTGAACGGAAAAACCGTGGCCGGCGCCGCGCTCACGGCCGCCATGCAGGACGCGGCCGCGGGCGCGCCCGTCTACTGCAAGGTCACCGGCACGATCGCGCCGGCGCTGAACTTCCAGATCTCCCTGCCCGAGGCATGGAACGGCAAGCTCTACTACCAGGGCGGCGGCGGCTACAACGGCGCGATCACGCCGCCCTCGGTGCCGGCGCTGGGCCTGGGCTATGCCGTGGTCGCAAGCGACTCGGGGCACCAGGGCAATGTCCTGAGCGCGGACTTCGCATTGACCGACACCTTTGCCGCACAGCTGTTCGGCAGCCTCTCGGTGCCCACCGTGATGTCGACTGCCACCGAGACCCTCGCGGCGGCCTATGGCGCCCTGCCGGCCAAGTCGTACTTCGAAGGCTGCTCGAACGGCGGCCGCGAAGCCTTGATGGCGGTGCAGCGCGCACCCAACCTCTTCGATGGCGTGATCGCGCGCGCACCGGCCTACAACTGGGTCGGGTTCATGGGCGCCTTCAACCGCAACTCCAGGGCGCTGGCCGCGCCCGGCGGTGCATTCAGCGCCGCGAAGACGGCCCTCCTGAGCAAGCATGTGCGGGATGCCTGCGACGGGCTCGACGGGCTTGTCGATGGCGTGGTGTCGAACCAGGCCGCCTGCACGCCGGCGCTTGCCAATGTGGCTGCGCTGCGCTGCGCCGGCGGAACCGACACGGGCGACACCTGCCTGTCGGACGCGCAGCTCGACGTGGTCGCGTCCTGGACCACGCAGGCCGCATTCACCGGCAGCCCCACCTTCCGCAACGCAGGCTGGAACCTGACCGGCAACGAGGACGATCCCGGCGCCTGGCGGACCTGGCTCACGGGCGACGGCAGCGTTACGTCGGCGCTGCAGTTCCTGTTCCAGGACACGACGGTCAAGAACTACCTGG
>NZ_JBFTPJ010000992.1:0-2099 GCF_056398445.1 Variovorax sp. 01T439_2 | reverse complement strand
CACCACCACGCCGCTGGCGGTGGGCGAGATCTTCAACTCCATCTGGGACTGCAAGGAGCTCATCGAGAACCAGCTGATCGACTACGTGCGCGCCACCGTGGTGCATGCCGGCGGCATCACGCACCTGCGCCGCATTGCCGACCTGGCCTCGCTCTACCAGGTGCGCACCGGCTGCCACGGCGCCACCGATCTGTCGCCGGTGTGCATGGGCGCGGCGCYGCACTTCGACCTGTGGGTGCCGAACTTCGGCATCCAGGAATACATGCGCCACACCGAAGAGACCGACGCCGTGTTCCCGCACGCCTACACCTTCGACCAGGGCATGCTCTACCCCGGCGACGTGCCCGGCCACGGCGTGGAAATCGACGAGGCGCTGGCCGCGAAGTACCCCTACAAGCGCGCCTACCTGCCGGTGAACCGCCTGCAGCACGACGGCACGCTGTGGAACTGGTGAGCGCCATGACCAGGCTGAATGCCGAGATGCTGGCCGCGCTGCCGCCCGCGGTGGCGCGCCCCGCCTACGACCGCGCCGCACTCGAGGCCGGCATCGTCCACCTCGGCGTGGGCGCATTCCAGCGCGGGCACCTGGCCGCCGTCAACGAAGCCGCACTGCATGCGAGCGGCGACTTGCGCTGGGGCATTGCGGGCGTGTCGCTGCGCAGCCCCGACACGCGCGATGCGCTCGCGCCCCAGGACGGCCTCTACACGCTCGCGCTGCGCGACGTGGACGAGGCCGGCACGCCGCGCGCGTCGCTGCAGGTCATCGGCTGCCTGCTCGGCGTGCAGGTCGCGCCCGAAGACCCGGCGGCGGTGCTCGCGCGCATCGCGCATCCCGCGACCCGCATCGTGAGCCTCACCGTGACGGAAAAGGGCTACTGCCACGACCCCGCCACCGGTGCGCTGCGTGCCGACCATCCCGACGTGCTGCACGACCTCGCGCGCCCCGATGCGCCGCGCGGCACGCTCGGCTTCGTGGTCTCGGGCCTGCGCCTGCGGCAGCTGCGCGGGCTCGCCCCGGTCACGCTGCTGTCGCTCGACAACCTGCCTTCCAACGGCCATTTGCTGCGCGGCCTGGTATTGGACTTCGCGCAGCGCGTCGATCCGCAGCTGGCACGCTGGATTGCCGAGCACTGCAGCTTTCCCTGCTCGATGGTGGACCGCATCGTGCCGCGCACCACCGACGGCGACCGCGCGCAGGTCAACGCCGCGCTCGGGCTGGAGGACGCCTGGCCGGTGGTCGGCGAACGTTTTCTCGAATGGGTGGTGGAAGACGATTTCGCGGCCGGCCGCCCGGCCTGGGATGCCGGCGGCGCCCGCTTCGTGCCCGACGCGCGCCCCTTCGAGACGCTCAAGCTGCGCATGGTCAACGGCGCGCATTCGGCGCTTGCGTACCTGGGCGCGATGGCAGGGCTCGACACCGTGGACCGCGCCGTCGCCACGCCGGCCCTGCACCGCTACCTCGACCGCCTGATGCGCGAGGAGATTGCGCCCACGCTGCCGGCGCTGCCCGGCCTCGACCTCGATGCCTACCGCCAGCGCCTGCTCGAGCGCTTCGCCAACCCGGCGCTCGCGCACCGCACCGCGCAGATCGCGATGGACGGTTCGCAGAAACTGCCGCAGCGCCTCTTGGGCACGGTGCGCGAGCGGCTCGCCGCAGGCGCTTCGATCGACCGTCTTGCACTCGCCGTCGCGGCCTGGCTGCACTACCTGCGCGGCATCGACGAACTGGGCCGCCGCCACGAGATCCAGGACCCGTTGGCCGATGCGCTGGCCGAACGCTGCGCGGCAGCCGAACGCGCGGCGGCCGCGGCCGCGCCGGCACAGGCCGACGAAGCGCGCGTGGCCGTGTTCGCGGCTTTCGCGCCAGTGTTCGGCAACGACCTGGGAAGCAACCCGCGCTTCGTCTCGGCCGTGGCCACGCAGCTGCGTGCGCTGCGCGAACTCGGCGTGCACAAGACACTGGCCGACCAGCCCTGAGCCAGCGCGCATCGGCCCGCGGTCACAATGCCGTGGCCATGCGCTTCTTCATCCGCCTCCTGCGCGCCCTTGCCGCGGCGCTGCTCGTTCCCATCCTGCTGTTCGAAGAATGGGGCTGGGAG
>NZ_JBFTPJ010000991.1:0-2099 GCF_056398445.1 Variovorax sp. 01T439_2 | reverse complement strand
GGACTGCACCGAGGGCGCGCCGCTGATCCGGGTGGCGATGCGCGGCTTCGGCGTGATCTACCTGCCCTCGATCCTGGTGCAGTCGCACATCGACCACGGCGAACTGGTGCCGGTGCTGCAGGGCTATGCGCGCAAGGACATGTGGCTGTCGGCGGCCTACCTGCAGCGGCGCCACAACAGCGCCGCGCTGCGTGCGCTGCTCGACTTTCTGCAGACCCGCATCGGCGCGGGCGCGCGCAAGCAATAAACCGCCGGGCTCCGGCCGCGCTCAGCCGACGTGCTTGGCGAAGAATTCGAGCGTGCGCGTGCGTGCGAGCCTGGCGGCCTCGGCGTTGTAGGAGCCGCGCTGGTCGCAGTTGAAGCCGTGGCCCGATTCGTAGACGTGCACCTGCACCTCGGGATGCGCCTTCTTGAAGGTCTCGATGGTGTCCAGCGGGATCCAGTGGTCCTGGTTGCCGAAATGCGCGAGCACCGGCACCTTGGGCTGGCGCGCGGTTTCTTCCGGCGTGGTCATGCCGCCGCCGTAGTAGGGCGCCGCGGCGGCAATGCCCGGAACCAGGCTGGCGGCGCGCCAGACCAGCAGGCCGCCCCAGCAATAGCCCACGATGCCGACCTTGCCGGCCTTGGRGGCATAGGCCACGGCGGCCTCGATGTCCTGCAGCACGCCGGGCGCGGGCAGCGCCTCGACCGCGGTCTTCAGCGCGAAGCCGGCCTTCATGTCCTCGTCGCTGTAGCCGAGCTCGACGCCCGGCTTCACGCGGTGGAAGGTCGAGGGCGACACCGCCAGGTAGCCGTCGGCCGCGTAGCCGTCGGCCACCGAGCGGATGTGCGAGTTGACGCCGAAGATCTCCGGCACCACGACCACCGCGCCGCGCGGCTTGCCGGCGGGCTCGGCCACGTAGGCGGGAAAGGTGAAGCCGTCCTTGGCTTTCAGATCGATGAATTGACCCATGATGTCTTGCTCCTTGAATCGCAACTGAATGGAATGCCGGTTACTGGCGCAGCGCGCGCTCGACGAAGTCGAGCCGGTCCTGGCCCCAGAATATCTCGCCATCGATGACATAGCTTGGCGCACCGAACACCTGGATGTCGATCGCTTCCTGCGTGTAAGCCTCGTAACGCTCCTGCACCGCCTGGCTCTGCGACTGCTCCGCGCGCTTGGGCGACAGCCCGCATTCGACCACCAGCGAATCGAGCACCTTCGGGTCGCCGATGTTGCGCTCCTGCACCCACACGGCCGCGAACACCGCCGCGCACATGCGCATGGCGGCCTCGGTGCCGTCGTGCATGTCGACCGCGATGATGACCCGGGCCGCGTCGTCGCTGGCCACCGGGAAGAATTTCGGCTTGGTGTTCAGCGGCAGGCCGAGGTGGCGCGAGCAGCGTGCGAGGTCGACCAGCCGGTACGCCTGGCGCTGCGGCGCGCGCTTGCCCAGCGGCAGCCCGCCCGACACCGGGAACACGCTGCCCAGGTCGATCGGCCGCACGCGCACCGTGGCGCCGGCGGCCGCGGCGATCGCGGCAAAGCGGGAATGCCCCAGATAGGTCCATGGGCTCTGTGGCGCAAAGTAATAGTCAATGGTCTTGTCAATGCTCATGCGCATGCCCCCGATGATGTAATCCAAGCCAACGGTTTTAAYTGACACGCAGTTTCTCTGCAGGAGGTAGGTTTTGGACCAGGTGCTCTTGATCACGGGCGGCGGCCGCGGCATCGGCGCCGCCACCGCCCTGCTGGCAGCGCAGCGCGGCTACGCGGTGGCCGTCAACTACGCGAACAACTCGCTCGCCGCCGACGAGGTGGTGCGCGCCATCCGCGCGGGCGGCGGCACCGCCATGGCCGTGCAGGCCGACGTGGGCGACGAGGCCCAGGTGCTGGCCATGTTCGAGAAGGTCGATGCCCGGCTCGGCCGGCTCACGGCGCTGGTCAACAACGCCGGCGTCGTCGACGTGCAGGCCCGGGTCGACGAAATGAGCGTGGCGCGCCTGGAACGCATGTTCCGCGTCAATGTGATCGGCAGGCCCGAGGCCAGGTCGAGCATCATCGTGGGCACCTGGCCGCCCATCAGGTCGGTCATGGCGGGCGCGGCGCCCTTGTAGGG
>NZ_JBFTPJ010000990.1:0-2101 GCF_056398445.1 Variovorax sp. 01T439_2 | reverse complement strand
CGTCGAGCACCATCAGCTCGCGCTGGTTGAAGAGCCGCCAGCGCCAGCGCAGGATGCCGAGCGTCGGCCGCTTTTCGGAGCGCCGCGCCTCGATGACGTCGGCCACCAGCCGCAAGGCATCGCCGGGCCGCACCGGATGCGGCCAGCGCACATGCTCGAGCCCCGGCGAGGCAAAAGATTCCGAGCCCCTGAGCGCGGCATCGACCACGAGCCGCATCGCGATCGAGCAGGTGTGCCAGCCGCTCGCGATCAGCCCGCCGAAGGCGCTGTCCGCCGCGGCGACGGCGTCGGTGTGGAACCACTGCGGGTCGTAGGCCTGCGCGAAGCCGATGAGCTCCGCTTCGGACACGACATAGGGCCCGGCCTCGATGACCTGGCCGGGGTGGAAGTCGGCGAACTTCATTCGCCGCAGCTTAATAGGTTTCGAGGTGCAGCCGGCCTTCGCGCTTCAGTGCGGCGCCCACGGTGTCCCAGTCCAGGCCCGCTTCCTTCGCCACGTCGCGCAAGGCAAGCACCACGCCCTCTTCCATGCTCTTGAGCCCGCACACGTAGAAGTGGCTCGCGCCGTCCTTCAGCAACGCGGCCAGGTCGGCGGCGCGTTCGCGCATCAGGTCCTGCACGTAGCGCTTGGGCTGGCCCGGCGTGCGCGAGAACGCGAGGTTGATGTCGATGAAGTCCTTGGGCAGCGACTGCAGCGGGCCGAAGTACGGCAGCTCCTGCTGCGTGCGCGCGCCGAAGAACAGCATGAGCTTGCCGCCTTCGAACTTGCCGCTCTTGCGCAGGCGCCGGCGCCATTCGGTCATGGCGCGCATCGGCGCGCTGCCGGTGCCGGTGCAGATCATCACGATGTGCGACCTGGGATGGTTCGGCATCAGGAACGAGGAACCGAAGGGCCCCACCACCTGCACCGTGTCGCCCACCTTCAGGTCGCAGACGTAGTTGGAGCACACGCCGCGCACCGGGTCGCCCTGGTGGTCTTCGGTCACGCGCTTCACGGTGAGCGACACGTTGTTGTAGCCGGGCCGCTCGCCGTTGCGCGGGCTGGCCACCGAGTACTGGCGTGCATGGTGGCGTTTGCCGATGGCATCGACGCCCGGCGGCACGATGCCGATCGACTGGCCTTCGAGCACCGGGAACGGCACCACGCCGAAGTCGAGCACGATGTGGTGGGTCTCGCTGTCGAAGCCCGCCTCGGTGCAGTTGAAGTTGCCCACCACGGTGGCCGTGGTCGGCGACTTCGGCGCAAAGAGGTTGGTGTAGGCGTGCGCGGCCGACCAGGGCGGCACGGTGGCGCCGTACTGGGCCGAGTTGAAGACCGGCTCGATGGCGTCGACGGCGGTCTGGCTCGATGCGGGCGCGGCAGCCGGCGCGGCTTCATCGCCAGCCTCGGAGGCGGAAACGCCCGCGGCCTCGAGCTCCTCGGGCGTGAGCTCCGCGGGCAGCGATTCCCAGGTGAGCTGTTCCTCGATCGTGTAGGCGCGCACCAGCGGCATGGTGCGCCAGTTGTCGATCGAGCCCGTGGGGCACGGCGAGATGCAGGCCATGCAGCCATTGCAGATGTCGGCGCGCACGACGTAGTTGTTGTCGTCGTGCGTGATCGCGTTGACGGGGCAGGTGGCCTCGCAGGTGTTGCAGCGGATGCAGATCTCGGGGTCGATCAGGTGCTGCTTGATGACCCCGGCTTCAACGGCCATGTCCATGTTGTTCTCCTAGAGCCCTCCCCTTTCGGGGGAGGGTTGGGTGGGGGCTTGCGGCGCTTGTCGTGGTCGCGCTGCTGGCCCCCATCCCAGCCTTCCCCCGGGAGGGGAAGGAGCAATACCAATACCAATCAACCGAAACGCACGTACTCGAAATCCACCGGCTGGCGGTTGATGCCCATCACCGGCGGCGAGATCCAGCCTGCGAACTTGCCGGGCTCGACCACGCGGCCCATCAACGATGCCACGAAAGCGAAGTCTTCGGCGCTCGGCAGCCATTCATTGCGCTTGGCGGCCCATTCGACCTCGTTCACCACGCGGCCTTCGGGCGACATCTTGATGCCCGCGAGCGCGCCGATCTGGCGGTTGAAGGCCTTGTGCGGCACGGTCAGGCGCGTGGGGAT
>NZ_JBFTPJ010000989.1:0-2104 GCF_056398445.1 Variovorax sp. 01T439_2 | reverse complement strand
AGCTAGATCAGCTGCAGATCCTTCGGCGCCACCCCGTCGAACACCCGCGCAAGCTGTGCCGGCGAGAGACCGTACATGCGCTTGAACAGCCCGCCGAACACCGCGCGGTATTCGTTGAGCACCGGGTAGTCGCGGTTCTGGAACAGCGTGGCCTGCGCCACTTCCTGCTGCTCGCCCACGACGCGCCCGCCGGCCTGCGCCGAGAGCCCGCCGCCGAGCACCCAGTACACGCTGCCATGCCCATGGTCGGTGCCGCGGTTGCCGTTCTCGCGGAAGGTGCGGCCGAACTCGCTGATGACCACGACCACGGTCTGGCGCCAGGCGTCGTCGCCCATCTCCTCTGCGAACCCGGCCACGCCGCGGCCCAGTTCCTCGAAGCGGTTGGCAAGGTAGCCGGTGGCGCCGCCCTGCCCCACATGCGTGTCCCAGCCGCCGACGTCGACAAAGCCGAGGTCGAAGCGCTCGCGCATGAGCCGCGCCATGCGGCGCGCGACGAGTTCGAAGCCCTTGGCCGTCATGGCGTTGCGGCTGGCTGCGTCCATCTCGGCCTGCATGGCGCGCACCACTTCGTCACGCACCTGAAAGCCCTCGGCCACCGGCTGTGCCAGCGCCGTGTTGCGGTACATCGCCGAAATCACCTCGCTCTGGCGCGCATCGATCGAAGGACGCGCGCTGCCCGCGAGCGCCATGTTGGCGGCCTTGGCGTTGCCGCGCATCGCGATCGGCAGCTGGTTGGTGAACGCCATGGGCGACACGCCGGCCAGCGGCCCGGCACCGAGCACGGAGGCCAGGCGGTTGAGAAAGCCCGAGCCATAGTCGCGGCGCCTGTCAAGCGCCTGGCCCAGTTCGATGGAGTCCTGCGTCTCGAAGTGGCTGCGCGTGAGGTCGTCGGTGCCGGCAAAGGCGATGAAGGAGGCCTGCTTCTGCTCGAACATCGGCATCAGGCTTTGTGCCAGCGCGGGGTGCAGGCCCCAGCTGCCGTCCAGCGGCAGCGCGCCGCCGGGCATGCCGGGCCGGGCGATGGCGATGTTGGGGCGCGAGGCGTAGTAGAAGTCGCTGCCCGTGGGCACGAGCAGGCTGGCGCAGTCGTACGCGCCGCGCAGGAACACGACCAGCAGCTTGGCGCCTTCGGCCGCGGGCGCGGCTATCAACCGGCCGGAGGCGCCCGCGAACGGAACGGCGGCCATGAGCTTGAGCAGTTCTCGGCGTTGCATGGCGGTGTGTCCTTTTTCCATCATCATCAGCGGCGCATCAGTTCCGGCGACGCCAGCAGGAAGGTGTTCCACTCCTGCGGGTTCCTCGCCTGCGCCAGCGCCTCGCGCGTGTCCGCGCCCAGGCCCGCCTGCATCGCACGCACCGCGTGCGAATCGGCCAGCGGCGGGAATGCGGGTTTCTCCAGCGGCGCCTTGTCGTCCGTGCGGAACAGCACGGCGCCGTTCGCGCCGATGGCGCGCGCGATCTCGAAGCGCGTGTTCATCTGCCCCGCGCTGGCCCAGGCGGCTTCGTTGAGCGGATAGCCGTCGGGCGTCTCGTGGCCGTACAGCGGCTCGCCCATGCGGTTGATCCAGCCGAGCATCGGGCCCACGTTCGTCACCACGCGGTCGTCGTACGCGAGCCGCACGCCGGCGATCACGTAGTGCACCGGGTCGCGGAACTTGCGCCCGAGCGAGGCGGCGAATTCGGGCGATTCGAACATCGCCTTGAGCGTGAGGGCGATGTCGCCGTCGCTGCGCGTGAAGGCCGCCGCCATGCGTTCGACCAAGGCCTGCGGCGGATCGTCGGAGACGAAATACACGGCGAGCTTGCGCGAGATGAAGTGCGCGGTGGCCGGCGCGCGCGCCAGGCGGTCGAGCGCCTCGTCGGCCTCGGCGAGGCCATGGCTCTGGATCGGCTGGCCCAGCAGCGTCTTCGGCCCGTAGTCGTGCCGGTTGGGGTTGAACTCGAACAGGCCCCGGCGCACGTAGTCGGCGCGCAGGGCCGGCCGCACGTTGGGCGGCGGCGCATCGAGCGGCTGGTAGCTCACGCCCACGCCGGTGAGCACGCGCGCCAGCTCCTGCACGTCGGCTTGCGAATAGCCGCCGCCCACGCCCATGGTGTGCAGCTC
>NZ_JBFTPJ010000988.1:0-2107 GCF_056398445.1 Variovorax sp. 01T439_2 | reverse complement strand
GAGCTACAGTGGTCACAGCTAACTTGCGTACAGGTGATGAGTACCTACGCGCGCTGCGCGATGGTCGACAAATTTATGTGGATGGCGAACGGGTTTCGGACGTGACGACCCATCGCGCATTCGCGAGGGGAGCGCGCTCGCTGAGCAACCTCTACGACATTGCGGCGGCGCCCGAAAATCGTGAGGTGATGACGTACACGTCACCGACGACTGGAAATCCGGTCCTTCGCGGCTTTCAGATCCCGAAGACCCACGCAGATCTGAAGGCGAAGCGCCTGGCGAGCGAGATGTGGTCGGAAGCGACCTTCGGCCTCATGGGCCGCTCGCCGGACCACGTCGCTGGATTCTTCTCCGGCTATGCAGCCGTACCGAGCGTGTTCGCTGCTGGCGGACAGCAGTTTGCGGACAACGTGATCAAGTTCTACGAGCACTTGCGCGAGACCCACCAGTACGTGACGTATGCCATCGTGCCTCCGCAGATCGACCGCAGCAAGCCGGCACATCTGCAAAGCGACCCCACCTTGTACGCAGGGGTCGTCAAGGAGAGAGACGATGGCATCGTCATCAAGGGCGCCCAGCAACTGGCAACGGCCGGCGTCTACTGCGACTACATCTACATCAGCACCATCCACCCCCTGCAGCCTGGCGACGAGAATTACGCATTCGGCGTGGCTGTGCCTGTGGGAGCCCCAGGCGTCAAGCTGTACCCGCGCCGCCCCTTCGGCGGTCAAGCACTGAACTCCTTCGACTACCCGCTGTCCAGCCGCTTCGACGAATCGGACTGCTTCGTGGTGCTCGACGACGTGTTCATCCCCTGGGAGCACGTGTTCATTTACCGCAACCTCCAAGTCGCCCGCGACCAATGGTGGAAAACGCCCGCGCATCTGTACGGCAACTTGCAGGCGCAGGCTCGCTACGCCACCAAGCTGCGTTTCATGACCGGCTTGGCCAAACGCATGAACGAGCTGACGGGCAACGATGCCAACCCCGCGGTGCAGACCCAGATGGGTGAGTTGACCTCGCTCGTGTCCATCGTAGAGAACATGCTGCTGGCCCAGGAAGTGGCGGCTGAAACGGACAGCAATGGCGTACTGTGGCCGTCGCGCACTGCGCTGTACTCGATCATGGCGCTCCAATCGGAGTTGAACGCTCGCATGGTGGAAATCATCCGTGAGCTCTCCGGCGCCGGGATGATCACCCTCCCCTCATCGTTCAAGGACTTCCAGAACTCCGAAACCGCCGCCGACGTGCAGCGGTACTACCGTTCGGCAACCACCAGTGCCGACGAGCGCGTTGCGCTGATGCGGATGGCCTGGGACTTCATTGGCTCGGAGTTTGGCAATCGCCACCAGCAATACGAGAAGTTCTACGGTGGTGCGTCCTTCTTGGTCAAGCAAAATGTCAACCGTAGTTTCGACTACGCACGAGCAACCGGTTTGGTTGATCGCGCGTTGGCCCTTCCAGGCTTCGAAGGCGCATTCGGACCGGACGACTATAAGTAACGATTGCGCAATTACAAAGGGCCGGAGTCGACGCCGGCCCTTTGTCGGCGGACGGTCAATGCTCCCTATATTTGCGTCATATCAGTATGTTGACAACGGTAGCTGAAGAATATACTTTGCACTGTATAAAAGTCTTTATAACCTGAGGTGCGCCGGCGCGCGACGCACATTCGGGACCAAGTAGATTAAATGACCTCCGTAACGAAGACTTCCCGTGCTCTGATCAAACCGCGTGAACCCAAACTCGAAGTGCCAGTTGCTTCCCAGCCGCTGTCCGTTGACCGTATCCGTCGCAAAAGCGCTGCAAGCCGCAAAGCGCGGGAGAGCAACAAGCACCTCTACTTCATAGGTGTTGCCGAAGCGCGCTACGTGCTGCGCAAAGTGTTCCGCATCGTCGAAGAGCAGGCAAAAAAGTTTGGCATCGATCCGTTGGCTCACCAGGCACTGATTCAAATCTATGGTTGCCCCGACATGGAGCTTCAGGTCAATCAGATTGCAAGCCGCCTTGATATCACACCGGCCTTTTCCTCCAGCCTTGTCAAACTGCTAGTGGAAAAGGACTTGGTGGTTCGTCGGCGTGGTGATCAGGATCAGCGGACGACCTA
>NZ_JBFTPJ010000987.1:0-2108 GCF_056398445.1 Variovorax sp. 01T439_2 | reverse complement strand
GTCGGCGACCGCCGGAGCCGGCGGCAGCATCACCTACGGCCTGAGCTTCGCCAACACCGGCCCGGTGGCCACCGGCACTTCGCTCGTGGTGAGCGAGCAATTGCCGCCTGGCGTGGTGGCCAATTCGGTGGTGCCCGGCACGGGTGTCACGTCGGTGAGCTGCGGCACGCTGCCGAGCGCTCCCGGTGCGCTGCTCAACTGCACCATGACGCTGCCCGCCGGCGGCATTCCGGCCACCACCGGCGTGCGCGGCTTCACCCTGAACGCGACCGCGCCGATCGTCGACACGGGGACCGTGCTGACCAACTACGCCAGCACCAACGTGAGCGGCGCGGGCCTGCCGGTTACGGCAGCCGGCGCCGGCTGCTTCTCCAGCGGCGCGGTGAGCTGCGCCAACGCACAGACCACCATCGTGGTCGGCCCCGCGGCCGGCGGGCAGTCGGGCGTGCGCATCGTCACCGACAACCAGTTGGCCAACGGCACCGCGCAGGACGTGCTCGAAGCGTTCATCCGCGATGCCTCCGGCAACGCGGTCCAGGCCGGCACGGTGGTGAGCTTCGGCGCCACGCCGAATGTCGCCTTCAACGGCGGCGCGGTCGGCGCGGCCGGCAGCTGCACCACCACGGCGGCAGGCCTGTGCCAGGTGAGGGCAACCAGCACCGTGGCCGCGGTCTACAGCACGACGCAGGTCACGGTCGGCGGCGCTGTGCTGAGCGGCAACTTCAGCGTCGGTGAAGACAGCTACCTGCCGAGTCCGCAGCCCTACCGCTTCGGCAGCCGGCCGACCGTGACCATCCGCAAGACCTCGCTCGGAGGGGTCGGCACGTTCAGCTTCACCGGAAGCAACGGCCTGGTGGCGCGGAACATCACGACCACCGTGGCCGGTACGCCGGTTGCAACGGCGGTGCAGACGCTCACCGCGGCGAATATCGCCACCACCATCACCGAAGGCGCGCCGCCCGCGGGCTACGCGCTGATCGATGCCTCGTGCACCGGCCTGGGCGCCGGCGGATCGGCCTCGCGCAACGGGCGTGTGCTCACCCTCGATGCGGCAGCCACCGCGCCCGGTAGCAACATCGTCTGTACCTTCACAAATTCCCTCGACACGGGCACACCACCGCCGCCCGTTGCGCCGACGGTGATGTGCTCGACGAACGCAGCGGTGTTCAATACCGGCTTCGACGGTCCCGTCGGGCCGCCGGTGGCCACCGGGCGTGACCCGGTGTGGGAATCGGGCATCGGCACGGCGACCGGCGGTCCGGCCAGTGTGGCGGCATGGGCGCGCTCGTACGTCGGAAACAAGGCGCCCGCCAGTTGGATCGCGTCGCCGTTCGGCAATGCCAATTGGGTGTCGCAATACCCGGGCTCGCATACCGGCAATGTCGACATCTACCATCGCTTCACTTTCAACATGGCGCCGTCGGTCAATCCGGCGACCTTTGCGCTGAAGCTGGACTTCTATTCCGACAACTCGGTGGCGGCCATCTATGTCAACGGCGTGCTGCAGAGCGTTCCGGGCGTGCCGCAGGCCCCCACCAATCCGTACTTCTACGCCGGCTTTGTCGCGGGTGCCGCGGCCACCACCAACCTGGTGAGCAACTGGCAGACCGGTTCCAACACGGTGATCGTCCACATCAAGAGCGGCGCGGGAGCCCAGGGCTTCCTGGCCCAGGCCACCACCAGCGCGTTGTGCGCGCCCGCGACGATCAATCTGCAGAAAACCACGCTCAACGGCGCCGGTGGACCCTTCGGCTTCAACCTGACGAACACCACGCAGGCCAGCGGCACGGTCAGCACTCTTGCTGTCGGCACGCCGGCGCAGGTGGACGGCAACACGGCCGCGGCGGGCGTGCAGGCCTTCAGCGCCAGCGTGAGCAACAAGGTCATCAGCATCACCGAACCCGCGGTACCGGGCTGGCACTTGACAGGGGCGAGCTGTACCGACGCCGGGGTGCCGGTCGGCAGCCTGGGCACCGGCGCGAGCGGGCGCACCTACACCATTCCCGCGGCCAGCGTGCAGCTGGGCAAGTCGCTGCAGTGCGTGTTCACGAATTCCGCCTCGGCCACGGTGACCATCCGCAAGGTGTCCCTGGGCGCGACCGGAACCT
>NZ_JBFTPJ010000986.1:0-2115 GCF_056398445.1 Variovorax sp. 01T439_2 | reverse complement strand
GTGTCGATGGCCTGCCCCTTGATGCGCGACATCATGCCGTTGCAGTAGTTGGTGATGGCCGTCAGCGGCTGGTTGAGCTCGTGCGCCACGCTGGAGGCCATCTCGCCCATCGTGATCAGGCGGCTCGCGGCCTGCGCGCGGTCGGCCTGCGCGGCGGCCTGCTCCTCGGCGTCGCGCCGCGGCGTGATGTCGGTGGCGATCACCAGCTGGGCCAGCCGGCCGTCGACCCAGGTGAGGTAGCGCGAGCGCACTTCGAGCCACTTGCCCAGGTGCGGCACGAAGATCTCGTTGTTGGCAGCCTGGGCGGCGGTCAGGGTGTCGATCGGCAGGCCGGCGTAGGGGTCGACGTCGTCCAGGCCCTCGTCGTGCGCATTGGAGGTGGGCACGCCGGCCTGCGCCACCATGCCCAGGTGGCCCACGGTGTCGGAGCCGAACCAGAGCCGGTACAGCTTGTTTGCGAACAGCAGTTCCTCGCTGCCGATGGGCGCAACCGACACGGCGGCGTCGAGCGCCTCCAGCACCGTGGTGAAGCGCTCGTAGGAAGCCGACAGCTGCTCGCGGATGCGCGTGGGTTCGGTGATGTCGGTCATCGACGTCATCCAGCCGGTCTGGTGGCCGCGCGCGTCGATCAGCGGCGACACATAGAGCCGGGCGTTGAACACGCTGCCGTTCTTGCGCTTCACGCGCACCTGGAAGCCGCCGGGCAGGGCGCGGCCGTGCAGTTCTTCCTCGAGCCGCTCGTTCATCACTTCGCGGTCCGACTCCAGCCAATAGGGGAACGGCGGCGACTGGCCCACCAGCTCGGCTTCGCTCCAGCCCGTCATTGCGCAGAAGGCGGCGTTCACGTAGGTGATGCGGCCCTGCAGGTCGAGCACGCGCATGCCGGTGAGCATGGAGTTTTCCATCGCGCGGCGGAAGTTGGTCTCGGCAACCAGCCGTTGCTGGGCCTGCTGGCGCCGCCGGGTGTGGCGCCAGGTGCCGATCAGCATCCAGCTGGTCAGCACGCTGAGCGCGCAGACCAGCCAGAACAGGCCGTTGCCGACCACCCCCTGCGAGGTCCGGTAGGCCTGGGCGCGCAAGACCAGTGCGTTGCCGACGGGCGACACCGGCACTTCGTACTCATTGGTTCTTTCGGGCCAGGGGAGGAGCCGCGTGCCGCCTTCCCTCAGGTTGGCCGTATTGCCCGCGAGCACGTTGCCCTTGGCATCGAGCAGCGAGACCGCGTAGCGCGCCTGCACTTCCGAGGGCATGCCGTAGCGCAGCAGGCCGTCGACCGAAAACTCGCCCAGCACCACGCCCGCGAACRGGCCCTGGTCGAAGAGCGGAATGTGCAGCTGCAGCATCGCCGCGGGATCGCTGCCCGCCACCGGCTGGGAGAAAACCGGCTGGCGCAGCTCGCGGGCCAGGGCGTAGTTGCTCTCCACGTCGCCCGGGCGCAGCACGTCGCCGATCAGGTGCTGCTGCGCGGGATGCACGCTCGGCGCCGAATAGCCGGCCTTGAAGCGGCGCCGGTCGTCGATCCAGGTGACGGTCTGCAGCTCGGGGAACTGGCTCACGAGCGATTCCGCGCGGCTCGCGAATTCGATCGGGTCGATCTCGCGGTTGGAGGCGTCGCGCGCGATGCGCATCAGCTGTTCCTGGCGCTCGAGCAGGCGCAGGCGCATGCGCTGCTGCGCGTATTCGACGTCGCGCCGCACGGATTCCTGCTCGCGCTCGACTTCCTCGGTGCGCAAATACCAGAACGCCGACACGATGGCCGCCAGGAACAGCAGCACCGCCGCAATCGGCGCCAGCATGGCGACCGCGTCTTGCAGCACCGGCGTTTGCTGGCGCCACCAGCGGCGCCACCACGAGAGCGGAGACGCATTCACGGCGCTGCGGGCAACCGCCAGCGGAGAGGAAAAAGGCATCCTGCGAGTTTAGGTGATGGCCCCTGCGCCAAGGAGAGCAGGGCCGCAGTGCCATTGATTCCGACACGGACGACTTTGTTTCCAAAATATCACATTAAGAAATCAGCATGCACTATTTGAAATGGAAGCATTTCTATGAGAAACTTCCGCGCGGTGATCGAAGAGCGCACTAAATTACAGCCACAGCCCTAAAGGAGAGACAAGC
>NZ_JBFTPJ010000985.1:0-2119 GCF_056398445.1 Variovorax sp. 01T439_2 | reverse complement strand
CTGCAGCGCGAGCCGGTCGACCTGGCGGCACTGGTGCGCGAAGTCGCGGCCGAGATGCCGGGCGCCCCGCAGGTGCACCTGGACCTGGCCGAGGGACTGCCGCCGCACGCCGTCGACCGCATGCGCATCCGCCTGCTGGTACGCAACCTGCTGGACAACGCCTTGCGCTACAGCACCGATGCGCCCCGCCCGCCCTGCGTGTCGCTGCGCGCCGTGGTCGACGGGCCGGCGCAGGGCGTGGAGATCGAGGTGCGCGACCACGGCCCCGGCGTCGACGAGGCCCAGCTCGAACGCCTGACCGAGGCCTTCTACCGCACCGACAGCGCGCGCGCACGCGCCACCGGCGGCGTCGGGCTGGGCATGTACCTTTGCCGGCTGATCGCCGAGGCGCACGGCGGCAGCCTCGCGGTGCACAACGCGAATCCGGGCCTGCGGATCGTGGTTCGCCTGGCCTGAGCGGCTGGCGGCAGGGCGTGGTGCTGTCGCCTGCGCTACGGCCAACGGCGCCGCGCGCCGCTAGCATGGCGCCGCAACAACGACCTTTCCCAAGGAGACCTCCCATGGCCGAAACGCCCGTCAATCACCAGGTCAGGCTCGCCAAGCGGCCCGAGGGCGCGGCAACGCGCGAACACTGGCAGTTCACCACCGAGCCGGTCGGCGAGCCCGCCGAGGGCGGCGTGCTGGTCAAGACCCTCTCGCTCTCGCTCGACCCCGCCATGCGCGGCTGGCTCAACGACGCCAAGAGCTACATCGCGCCGGTGGAAATCGGCGCCGTGATGCGCGCGGGCGGCATCGGCCGCGTCATCGCGTCGAAGAATCCGGACTTCGCGGTCGGCGACACGGTCTACGGCACGCTGGGCGTGCAGGAATACATGCTCGTGCCCCAGGAAGAGATCAAGCGCAACGGGCTCGCCAAGATCGACCTGCGCGCCGGCACCATCCGCCAGTGGCTCAACGTGCTCGGCATGCCGGGCATGACCGGCTACTTCGGGCTGATGGACGTGGGCCAGCCCAAGGCGGGCGAAACGGTGGTCATCTCCGGTGCCGCGGGCGCCGTGGGACAGACCGTCGGGCAGCTCGCCAAGATCAAGGGCTGCCGCGTGGTCGGCATCGCCGGCGGCCAGGCCAAGTGCGACTGGGTGGTGAAGGAGCTGGGCTTCGACGCCTGCATCGACTACAAGGCCGGCGCGGGTGCCGTGCGCGACGGCCTCAAGGCGCACTGCCCCAAGGGCGTGGACATCTACTTCGACAACGTCGGCGGCGAGATCCTCGACGCGGTGCTCGCGCGGCTCGCACGCAAGGCCCGCGTGATCATCTGCGGTGCCATCAGCCAGTACAACAACGCCAACAGCATGCCCGCGGCCGGCCCCCGCAACTACCTGAGCCTGCTGGTGAACCGCGCGCGCATGGAAGGCATCGTGGTGTTCGACTACGCGGATCGCTTCCCCATTGCCGCGGCCGAGCTGGCCGGCTACCTCAAGGACGGCCGCATGAAGAGCAAGGAAGACGTGGTCGTGGGGCTCGACACCTTCCCCGATGCGCTGAACCGGCTGTTCAGCGGCGAGAACTTCGGCAAGCTGGTGCTGCAGGTGGCGCAGGACTGAAGCGCAGGCGTCGATCGGACGGCCGCAGTCGGGCCCCGACGACGACCTGGGCGCTCTTGGCGGCGCTCGCCGCTCAGTTCACTCGTCGGTCGGCCGCATCGGAATGTCGCCCATTGCGTCGTCCTCGCGCAGGCTGCGCGCGGCCTTCAGCAGTTCGATCGACAGGCCGCCGCCCTGGCCGGCAAAGCCCTTGGCGACGCCCTCGAGCGCGGTTGCGAGGCCGTTCTCGCCGTCGGCGCGCGCATCCATGCTGATGTTGAGCACCCGGGCCGCCATCTGGCGGTAGGTGATGGCGCCCGCGCCCTCCAGGGCGGCCACCAGGTCGAGGTACAGCGCCAGGTTCAGGTCGAACACCAGCTTGGGCGTGATCTCGAAATCTTCGTTCTTGTTCTTGTTTTCCATGAGTGGGGGCTCCTTTATTCCTGAGCCTCCACTCTAGCCATAAAAACGCGCGCTTCCGTCGGACGAACGCCATTCAGCGTGCGCGTGTGCCCATGACGGCTGCCGAAATGATG
>NZ_JBFTPJ010000984.1:0-2119 GCF_056398445.1 Variovorax sp. 01T439_2 | reverse complement strand
GTGTTGGTCGAACTGGGCATGCCGCCGGAAAACATCGAGGCGGTCATCGCCGCCGACTCTCCTTCGAACTGAGACACACCCATGCCCATCGTCAAGACAGTCCAGGATGGCGTCGCCATCGTCACCCTGAATCGGCCCGAAGCCATGAATTCCATCGACCCGGAATCCAACGAGCAGTTGCTCGCGATCTGGGACGAGGTCTCGAGCGACGAGGGCATCCGCGTCCTCGTGCTGACGGGCGCGGGCGAGCGTGCGTTCTGCACAGGTGCAGATCTCAAGAAAACGATGCCGCCTGCCGACAGCGCAGCCCGGCAGGTCTTTCGCGCCGGTACCCGGCATTCCAATTTCGGCACGCTGCAGACCGACAAGCCCGTCATCGCCGCGATCAATGGCTATGCCCTTGGCGGTGGACTGGAACTGGCTTTGCTTGCGGACATCCGCATTTGTTCCGACAACGCGCAATTCGGGTTGCCGGAAGTGCGCGTCGGCAGCATCCCAGGCGCCGGGGGCACGCAACGCCTGATTCGCGCGGTGGGCCAGTCGGACGCGATGTGGATGCTGCTGACGGGCGAACGCATCGATGCCAACGAAGCGTTGCGGATCGGACTGGTCAGCAAGGTGGTTCCCCTTCCCGCGCTGCAGGAAACGGCGATCAACCTGGCACGCGCAATGGCCGCCAATGCGCCATTGGCGATGACCGCGGCCAAGCGTYTGGCGATGACCGGACGGGAGTTGCCGCTTGCAGGTGGACTGGAACTGGAGCGCCAGGCTTTTGGCGTGCTCAGGGACAGCGAGGACCGGCTGGAGGGGCGTCGTGCTTTCGCCGACAAGCGCGCTCCGGTCTTTCGCGGTCGCTGACTTTGCCTCGCGCAGTGGCGCCAGCGTCGTGGGTCGCTGCGCGCTCGAATCCCTCTGGTGGCCTCGTGCCGACGCCGCAACAACCGACGTGACCTCGCTGAATTTTCCTGGAGCAGCTCTTGAACAAACCGAGTACCGCCTGGCGCTACAGCCTCGCACTCATCGTTGCCGTGTCCTTCGGCACGCCCTCGGCCATCGCGCAGTCGGCCAGCCGCCAGCCCGCAAGGATTCTTGTGGGTTTCTCGCCTGGCGGGACACTTGATGTCGTCACACGGGCGCTTGCGGATCAGCTGCATGAGCCGCTCAATCGCACGGTCATGGTGGAGAACAAACCCGGAGCCGGCGGAAAGATCGCGATCGACGCGCTGCGTGCCGCGCCGGGTGACGGAAGCGTGGCCATGCTGTGCCCAGACTTCCTGCAATCGATCTATCCGTTCGTCTTCAACAAGCTCAACTACGCTGCGCAGCGGGATATCCTGCCGGCGTCGACGGTCGTCGAGTTTCCGATGGCGCTGGCTGTACCCGCGTCCTCACCCGTCAAGACCTTTGCCGAATATGCCCAATGGGTGCGCGCCCATCCTGAGCATGCCAACTTCGGCCATGCCGCATCGGGAGGTCCGACCCATTTCTTGGGATTGCAGATCGCCAAAGTCATCGGAACGCCCCTGCAGGACGTGCCGTTTCAGGGCGCAGCCCCGATGATCGTGAACCTCGTCGGTGGCAATGTCGCAGCGGGAAGTTCGACTGTCGGAGACTTTGCACAGCACCACAACGCTGGCAAGCTTCGCGTGCTGGCAGTCACCTCTGCGCAGCGCTCGCCGCTTCTGCCTGACGTTCCGACGTTCGGCGAGCTCGGTCGAAAGGAGCTCACCGCGGTGGGCGTATTGGCCATCTGCCTGCCGCCTGGAACGCCTGCGGTCGTCGTCTCCGAATGGAGCACTGCGATCCGAAAAGCGGTGGCAACCGAGCAGTTCGCGCGCAAGATCCGCACGCTCGGCTTTGTGGAGTCGGGAAGCTCGCCGGCTGAGGCTCGAGCCAGGTTCGGCGAAAAGCGTGCCTTCTGGGAACCAGTGGTCAAAGCTTCGGGGTTCAAAGCGGATTAGGGCCGTGGCGCCCGGTGATCGCGCACCGGCTGGACAGCAACTCGACTGAGATTGCGGCGCCCGCGGCAAGGAGGAAGAGGCGCGACAGTGCGCTCATCGGCCGCAGGATCAGCCAGGGCCGTCGCTCGCGGCCGCGAGCAGCGGCACCAACATATCGC